>SYAA01000314.1 GCA_005789055.1 Actinomycetota bacterium | reverse complement strand
GTCATAGCGCGGGTCGGCTGGATCCACCGTCACGGGCGAGTAGTCGTGCGCGCCGTACAGCAGGGCTACGACGGCGTTTGCGGTGGCGATCGCGTTCAGGGGATAACGAGGAAAGTCTGCGAACAGGTCGTACTGCCGTGCTACGTCGATCGTGGTGAATCCGGTGTCCGTAGGCGTGGCCGCGGAAAACGTCCAACCCAGTTTCTCGATAAACGCTCCGGGGAACCGGGCGTTGAGTCCGCCGTTTGGGCGGTTGGGGTTAGCGAGCATCACGAACGACACCGGCGGCATGCTCTCCGCGTTTGCGGCGTCTGCCGCCCGTTCGGCGAGACGCCGCTTTGCTGCGGTCGCGATAACGGAGCTTTGGGAGTAGCCGAAGACGACGGTCGGTTCCGTGGTCGCGTCGATCGCCGCATTGATCACCTTGGTTCCGGCGAGGACCGAAAGGTCGAAGAACATGTCGTCGCGGCCGCCGAACGGCCAGAACTGGGCCGGTGTGACTACCGGAATCCCGGTGTAGATCCCGCCGAGCGACGGCCGGATGTAGTCGTCGACCGCCATATCAACCCACGCCTGATCGACAACGTGCATGTCGGTACCTGCCATGATCAAGGCTTCAGCAGCCAACAGTTTGGCATCGAATGCGCACGCTGGAGGTGAGTCCACCCCGAAGGCGGTAACCGTCGCGGCGACAAAACTGAGTAGTACGGCCGCACCACGGCCCGAACCCGACCGGCTGGCCCGGCCTGGCGACGGCAGGCCGTACTCAGCAGTCGCAGCCACCAACCGGTAACTACCAAGATTTCCCAAGTGATCCGACTCCGACTTCGTCTTCAGCAAACCTTATCTCCACCGCGGGCCAACGTGCCAACCGTGAACAGATGTTCATAACACTGTACGATTCGGGTCGCGGCGAATGCACCGGACGCCTAAATGCTACCTGAGGGATGGAAATGGGATCGGGCGACCACATCACAATTGCCGACATCAAGGCTATGAAGCGGCAAATTCGCACATCGCTATGGTTGAGAGGCCGCCCGCCATTGGAGGGATCGACATCGCCTGAGGAACTGCTCTATCTAGCGACGACTGCGAAGCGAACAGACGCGAAAATCATCGGGGAGATCGGTTTCAACGCCGGGTTTTCGACGAACGCCTTTCTAGGCTCGAGTCAGGATTCGCGCGTGGTTTCCTTCGATCTCGTCGAGCACGGATACACGCGGGCGGCCAAGCGTCTCGTCGATCAAAAGTTTCCCGGCCGGCACACCTTGATCGCAGGCGATTCGACAGTGAACGTACCCGAGTACGCGCGCAAGAACCCCGACCTCCGATTCGACCTAGTTTTCATTGACGGCGGACATGAATACGAAATCGCCAAGGCTGACATTATGAACATGATGCCGATGTGCACTGCGTCCACGGCGGTCATCATTGATGACCTCACGCCTTGGCTTCGGTGGGGCGAAGGCCCGACTCGGGCGTGGATGGAGGCAATCGAGGGCGGTTTCGTTCGCCAGGAGGAATTGTTCAAGGACGGTCTACCCGTTTCTGCGATTGAGCCTCCCGGTAAACGGGTGTGGGCGCTGGGGCACTACGTGTTCGATCGGACCGCGCGCTAACCGGGACTGACGGTGCAGAAACGACGGTGTTAGCGGCTACCTAGAGGTGGCTCCAGCCGAGTCCGATGAATAGAAGTCCGATGAGGCCCAGAAAGCCCGCATACTCAATGCGGCTTCGTGCTCTGACCCATGTCCCGAACCGGTCCAGAACGGCCAGGGTTTTAGTCGGAGCTATCGCATAACTGATAAGTGGCGCGATAACCACCAGACTTCCGATAAAGGTAAATGCCAGCAAGGCGCCCGCCTGCTCTATACGCGGGGTACCCGAGGTCGCGATGATGATGAGCACCGCAACGTAGTCCACTGACGGTAAACCGACGCCTACCCCTATCACGCCTGCCAGCCATGGTGAACGGCCTTTGATGAGGACGCTGCGGACCGATTTTGTGAATTTGTCAGGCTTACCGCCATCCACCAGATCGGGCGAAATCACCTCGCTACGCTTTCGTGCGCGCATCCAAAGCACAGCCATGGTCATAGCAACCGCAAGCGCGACGATCCCGAGTGCAATCTGAGCCTTGCCGCCGCCGGAGCTGCTGGACGCGAAAGGAAGTCGGTCGAAGGTGAAGAGTGCCGCCATTCCGAAACTCAGTGAAACGGTAACGCTGCCGACCAGGTAGGCCAGCAGTTGGCGTACTGGCTGTTCCCGCGCGAGCAGTAATGGAACCAGGCCGATCCGAGTTGGTTCGAAATTGACGGCAATGCCAAGCGCTAGCACGGTGAACCACACCGGGTCGACTCTACCGTTCCGCCCAGTGCCGCCAGGGCTGCCGATTAGCGCGTCGGCTACGTTGCCGCGGCTCGCTCGAGAAGGTCGGCGGTGGTGGCGATGCTTCGCTCCGGTGGAGTCATCTGGGCGGCCACTTCGACCGCGCGTGCCACGCACTTGGGACCCATCACGGTTCGAAGGTCGGCGCGCATCGTCTCGGCGGTGGATTTCGAGAAGCGACGCATGGTGCCGACCCCGAGTCGTTTGACACTGTTGGCCCACAGTGGCTGCTCGGCAGCAACCCAAAGCACCAGGGTAGGCCTACCGGAACGGACGCTGGCCGCGGTGGTGCCCGCCCCGCCATGGTGCACGATAGCCCGGCATTGGGGGAAGATCGCGGTGTGGTTAACCGACCGAACGATCATGACGTGGTCGGCCACCGCGGCGTCGGCGATGTCCAGCGCTCCGGAACAGATAAGAGCCCTCTCTCCGAGATCGGCTGAGACCGCGGTGATCATGGCGATTGTCTTGGCAGGGTTCTCGATCGGCATGCTTCCGAATCCGAAATAGATCGGGGGCGTCCCGTCAGCGATCCAGGCGGCGACGGCATCATCGACCGCGGTGCTCATCTGCAGGGTGATGGCGCCGACAAGGGGCCGAGTCCCGCCCCACTCGGCATCCAAGCCGGGGAAGAAGACCTCGTCGTAGGCTTGGATCTCTAGAGCGCCACGTTCGACGATTCGCCTTACGGAGCGGCTATGGGCGGCCGGGAGGCCTAGCTGGCGGCGCTGGTCGTCCTCGGCCGGCTTCAGCGCACGCCAGAGCACCCATTCCGCCACCGCCCAGGCCGGGCGTACAACGCCCAAAGGCAGCCTTATCGGCAGAACTTCGGTGTTGGCCCGAGCGGGGAAGTAGTGCAGGGCCGCCATGGGGATACTCCGTGACTCCGCTACGTTGGCCGCGACCTCCTGGTAGGTGGTACCGGTCAAGATCAGATCGGCGTCGGCCGCAATTGTAGAAAGGGTTTCGCTCATCTGAGCCCAGCCGTCGACGATAAACTCCCGCGCCTGCCTCGCCACGGTGAGCGGGTTTCTTAGGCTCCACCAGTCGCGAAACGTGTCGGCCTCTAATTGCTGTTGGGAGTCGGGCCCGTAAGACAGCACCGGCGCTGGGATGCCGGCGGATTCGGCGAACTCAACGAGATTGGGCGGCAACGCCATTCGCACCTCGTGCCCTCGGCGGAGCAGTTCCAATGCCACTGCCGTGACGGGTTCCACGTCTCCTCGCGTTCCATGGACAGCGATCGCGTATTTCAAAGCGGTTCTCCTGCCGTGGCTATTTCTCGACCGACCTCAGGCTGTCGCCGAGCCATGGCGGGCACCGGCGGCTGCCACTTCGACGGCCACCAGTTCGCCTTGCCAACTAGCACCGCGGTCGCGGGAACGGTAACTGTCCGAACCAGGAAGGTGTCCAGCAGGATGCCGGTCGCGATGATGAAGCCGATCTGTACCAGGGTGGTGATGCTGGAGAACTGCAGACCGATCATCGATGCCGCGAAGATCACCCCGGCGGCCGTAATCACACCACCGGTCTGGCCAACAGTCCGGATTACGCCGGAACGGATGCCGTGCGGGGATTCGTCACGGATGCGTGAAATCAATAGCAGGTTGTAGTCTGCGCCGACCGCCACCAGGATGATGAACGTTAGGCCCGGCACGCTCCAGTGCAATTCCTGGCCGAGGATCAGCTGGAAAACCACGACGCCCAGGCCGAGTGCCGATAGATACGAAAGAATAACGGAGACAATGAGATACAGCGGTGCAACTAATGCCCGTAGGAGGACAATCAGGATGCCCAGAACTACCAGGATCGTGGTCGTGATGATCAGCCGGAGGTCCTGGTAGTAGTAGTCGCGGGTGTCACGAAGAGTCACCGTCAGGCCCGTCATTCCGATCGAGGCGTCGGCGAGGGTCGTGTTGGGCTGGGCTCCACGTGCGGCCGCGAGGACCTCGTTGACCTGATCCATCGCCGGGGTGGCGAACGGGTTGAGCTTGCTCTGAACCAGGAAACGGGCGGTTCGGCCGTCCGGGGAGATGAAGATCGCGGCGGCTTTCCGGAACTCCTCTCCATTGAGGATCTGCCCAGGTACATAGAAGCCGGCCATCGATTGGGTGTTGGCGTCGCGTTTCATCGCCAGCAGAAACGAGGATGCCTGATCGAGGCCGAGCCCGAGTTTCTTGGTCTGGTCGACCAGAAGTGCGACGCCGTCGGCCACCTGGCGACTGGCAACGGACAGCAAATCGATACCCTGCTGGAGTTGAGTCAGTTGGGACTCCAGGTCGGCCGGATTGGTGATCCCGGCGGCCTGCAGGCTCTGACTGATCGAATCCAACGCAGGGCCCATGCCGCCGGGGCTGGTCGCCTGACTGCCGGGGATGGTCGCCTGGCCGCCGGGAATAGTAGAGAGCGGACCGGGTTTCTCTTTGCCCGGGATTACCGGCATCGGCTGCTCAGCCGACAGTGCGGTGGGATCGCTCGGGATCTCCTCCAGCAGGGTGCAGAGGTTGGCGATCTCGTTGAGGGTGCCGTCATTGCGAGCGTCGCCGAGCAACTGAAGGCGAGCGCGGGTAGCCACACATTTCGGATCCGCGTCGCAGACCGGGTTTCCATTGAGGGCATTGAGAACGGGAGCAATCGATTTGTCGTACGCTGCGACGGCGTCACCGGTGTTCACCCCCATGTTGCCGCCGAGTCCGTGAATGGAGTTGAGCGGATCGCTGCCCAGTTCAAACCCCGGCAGCGCCGTGCCGGTGCCGTACTGATTCTGCATGAATGCCAACGACCGAACCAGGTAGCTGACGGTAGTCAGGGTCTGCCCGAGTTGGCCGCGAATGGCGCCGAGTACGTCGGCGATTTGATCAGAACCGGAGGCCAGCAGGTTGAGGTTGCCCGTGTTGGTGTTGATCGCGTCCGCAGCTTGGTTGAGAGGCTTGCCGACCTCACCGGCCTGAAATGACAGTCGTGCTTGCTCCAGGGACTCGCCAGTGGGCCGGGTGATACCCCGGACGATGTCAATGTCGGGTACCTGACTGACCCGGTAGGCCAACTGCTCCATGTCGGCCAGCGCCTTGGGCGTGCGCAGATCCTGAGGAGAATTGATCAGGATGTACTGCGGCAGACTGGCATTCAATGGAAAGTGTCGGCTGATCGCGTCGTATCCCTGGATGCTGGCAGTCGCGGCGGGCAGTGCCTTGCGATCGTCGTAGTTGTAGGTCGCCAGGGCGGAGGTGGAGGCAAGGATGACTAGGATCACCAAAGAGGCCACGAGGTTGATCACGGGGCGGCGCACGATCCGGATGCCCGAACGCCTCCAGAACCGGCCCGTCAGGTCCCGCCGCGGCCTGGCCCAACCCCGGCGGCCCGCCAGCGTCAGCAACGCCGGAAGAAATGTGAGTGCGCCCGCGCAGCCGACGATGATGGCCGCTGCCAGGGCGACACCGACGGTCGAGAAAACCGTTAGTTTCGTGAAGATCATGCCTATGAATGTCACCGCGACGGTGGCGGCGGACGCGGTGATGACCTTGCCTATTGAGGCCAGCGCGTTGCGCACGGCCTCATCGGACTCTGCGCCCATCCGGAGAAAGTCGTGATACCGGCTGATCAGGAATACCGCGTAATCGGTCCCGGCGCCGGCGAGCATCGCGGTGAGCAGGACAATGGTCTGGGAGGAGACGCTCAGACCGAGGGTTCCCATGCCCGCGACCACGCCCTGGGCCGTCACCAGGGCCACACCAATGGTGATCAACGGCAGAATCATTGTCAGCAGGTTGCGATACACCATCAGCAGAATCGTCAGCAGCGCCACCACCGTGGCGACCTCGATGGTGAATATGTCCCGGTCGCCGAGGTCCTTGATGTCGTTGAAGGTGCCGGCCGGGCCGGTGGTGTAGACCTGCAACGGGGTGCCGGCCACGGTGTCCTGCACGGTCTGAATGGCGCGCTTCGTCGCGGCGATCGCCTTCGGGGTGGCGACTTCGCCGACGATATTGACCGGCAGCAGCCACGCCTTATTGTCCTTGCTGACCAGGATCTCCTGCAGTGGCGGTGTGGTTACGAAATCCTGCAGGGCCGCGACGTCCTCGGTCTCGGCACGCAGGGCGCCGACTAGGTCGCGGTAGACCACCTCATCGGCTGGCGTGAATCCTTTTTCGTTGGTCAGGACGACCAGAAGGATATTGTCGGAACTGGCCTCGGCGAAGGCCTCGCTCATCTGCTTCTGGCTCACGACCGACGGAGCGTTCGTTGGCAGGATGGAGGCCGGTGCCTTCTGGGCCAGCACAGCCAGCGACGGAAACGCCATGGTCAAGCTGATCGCCAGCGCTATCCAGGCCCCGATGACCAACCAGGGCCAGCGCACGACGAAGCGACCGATCCCTCCGAAGAAACCCCCGCCTTCGACGTCCTCGGCTCTGGCGTCCGGGGCTATCTTTGCCGGAAGGCGGGTTCGAGCCACCCGCCCATCGTAGGTGACCTGCGGGGAGAACCCCGGTGGGCGGCGAGCGCGGCGTGCTCGGGCCTCGGCACCGATGCCGCTAGAATCTCAGGCATCGGCACTGATCCGGCCATCACCGGGGAGCCTCCGGAGGAACGGACCGCCTGCTCAGACGGGGGCCTAGTAGAACCGGACGGGGCCAGGCCCGTGACAGCCTGACATGAGCGACGTGCGCGTTCGCGTGTACGTAAGCGGGGTGGTACCGCGGCGCTCGCGCACCCGCGCGTCGTCGTCCCCGTGCCCGAACGGCACAGGAGACCGCCCCGACTGTGATCGATCCAGTAACCGCGACCGGTTACCCGAAACTTGCCGGCGGCGCGCCGGACTTCCCGGCCCTCGAATGTGAGGTTCTGGACTACTGGGCCAACGACGACACCTTCCAAGCCAGCATTGAGCGACGGTCGGACGCC
>SYAA01000006.1 GCA_005789055.1 Actinomycetota bacterium | reverse complement strand
GTCTGGTAATTCAGCGTCGGCGGGATGACGCCGTCGCGCAGGGTGAGCACGGTCAGGATCGACTCCAGAGCGCCGACCGCCCCAATGGAGTGGCCCAGCGCGGATTTCGGGGCGTAGACCGGGGCGTGCTGCACACCGGCGACGCGGATCGCGTTGGCCTCAGCGGTGTCGCCGATCGACGTCGAGGTGGCATGGGCGTTGACATGGTTGATGTCGGCAGGGGACAGGCCCGCTAACTCCAACGCCCGGGTCATCGCCCGGCCGGCCCGCAGGCCGTCCGGCGCCGGAGCGACCATGTGGAAGGCGTCCGAGGTGACGCCGGCGCCGAGCAGTCGGGCCAATGGCGTGGCACCGCGGGCCTTGGCGTGTTCTTCGGTTTCGATGATCATCATCGCGCCGGCTTCGCCGAAGACGAATCCGTCGCGGTCTTTGTCGAACGGCCGGGAGGCGGCCGCCGGATCGTCGTTGCGGGTCGACATCGCACGCATCATCGAGAACGCGGCGATGGGCAGTGCCTCGATCACGCCTTCGACGCCACCGCAGACCGCGATATCGGCATCACCCATGACGAGTTGTCGCCAGGCGTGGGCGATGGCCTCCGAACCGGACGAGCACGCCGACACCGGGGTGATGACCCCGGCCCGCGCGCCGAGGTCAAGACCGACGACGGCCGCAGCGCCGTTGGGCATGATCATCTGAACGGCAAGCGGCGAAACCTTGCGGATGCCGCCCTCGTTCATCACGTCGTAGGTCTCGACGATCTTCTCGCCACCGCCGAGACCGGTGCCGATCACCACGGAGAATCGGTCCGGATCGACCTCGGGGGCGCCGGCGGCGTCCCACATCTTGCGGCCGAGGTACTTCGACATGCGCTGGACATAGGACATCCGTCGCAGATCCAGTCGCGTCATGTGGTCGTCGATCGGATCGACGAGATGCCCGCCGATCCGAACCGGCAGTTCCCACTTGGTGACGAAGTCGTCCTCGAGGACCCGGATTCCGCTCTCCCCGGCCAGCAGGGCCTTCCACGTGCTGTCGATATCCGCGCCGAGTGCCGTGGTCGCCTCGACGGCGGTCACCACGACATTCGGGAAGCCGCCGTTAGCAGTGGAAGGCTTGCTCACTGGTCCGAACCGAACTTCTCGCGCAGCGCTGCGGCGGCTTCGGGGTTCTCCTGCTCCAGCTTCTGGATGTAGGAGACGACGTCTCCGACGGTGCGCAGGCCGGCCAGATCCTCATCGGGGATCTTCACGCCGTACTTGTCCTCGGTCTGCACCGCGATCTCCACCATCGACAGCGAGTCGATGTCGAGATCGTCGACGAAGGACTTCTCCATGGTGACCTCGGACGGTTCGATCCCGGTCACCTCTTCGATGATTTCGGCAAGACCGGCGATGATTTCATCCTGATTGGCGGCCACGGTGTGGTTCCCTTCATATGTTGTTGAGCTAATTGAACATCGGTGGATAGATATTTGTGTTGATTGAGCGTTGGTGTTGCTGCGTTGGTGCGTTACTGCATTAGCCGGCGCCGGTGGGTCAGAGCCCTACCAGTCCGTCCAGTTCTGCGGGTGTCTTGACGGCGTGCGTCGCGACGCCCCGAAGTTCTCTTTTGGCGATACCGGTCAGAGCGCCGGCCGGCGGGAACTCGACGATCGCCCTCGGGGTGAGTCCGCGGATGGTCGCGCTGCACAGATCCCAGCGCACCGGGCGAGTCAGTTGGGCGATGAGCTTGTCCATGGCATCAGTCGCTGACGTCACCGGCTGACCGTCCACGTTGGACAGCAGCGTGACGGTCGGATCGTGCGCGACGATTCCGGCGGCGGCAGCGGCGTATCCGTCCAATGCCGGCGCCATGTAATGGGTGTGGAACGCACCGGCAGTGGCCAACTGGCGCACCCGGGCCTTCGCCGGCGGATCTTCGGCCAGTTTCTCCAGCGCGGTCAGTGTTCCGGCGGCAACGATCTGCCCGACGGCGTTGCGGTTGGCCGGGATCAGATCGAGGGCCTCGAGGCGGGCCAGCACGTCGTCCTCGTCCCCGCCGAGAACAGCGGACATCCCGGTCGCCTCGGCGGCGCAGGCCTTGGCCATCTCGGAACCCCGTACCGCAGCGAGTTTGACCGCGTCGTCGCCGCTGATAACGCCGGCGATGGCGTAGGCCGCGATCTCACCGACGGAATGCCCGGCGACGATGGTGTCGGCGAGCGCCGGAAGGCCGCGGTCGGCCAACGCAGCATGGGCGAGCAGCGTTGTCGCCACCACCAGCGGCTGAGTGATCGCGGTGTCGGTGATCTCCTCGGCATTCGCGGTGGTTCCGAGTCGAACCAGATCCAGGCCGGTGATCTGTGACCAGCGGTCGATTTGATCCCCGGCGCCGGGGAGGTTGAGCCAATCGGCAAGCATGCCGGGAGTCTGAGAGCCCTGTCCGGGAGCGAGTAGCGCAATCACATCTCTAAGAGAACACTGTGATTGCCGATTTGCGGGGTGTAAAGGATTATGAACCTTGTCTTAGGTTTTTGTGGGATACCTACAAATCACCCCGGGTATGCGACGCGTTCGAGATCGACCTGCGATCTAGGGCTCGCCGACGATGTGACGTCCGGGACCCACGAGGGGGGGTGTGAGCTGGGCCACCCAGCTGTCCGCGCTGTTCTGATTGGTGATCGTCCGGTTTCTGGAGACCGCCGCCAGCGGATTGGAGTATTCGAGCCGGCCGACGGTGGTGGCGACCCGCAGGATGTAGGCGTCACGGGGCACAGTCGGATCTCGGCCGGTGAAATCGGTGATGCGCTTGAGGCGGTAGCGGACGGTGTTTGGATGAACGAACAGTTTTCGGGCGCACGCCTCAATGGCTCCGCCGCTGTCGAGGTAGGCGTCGAGTGTCTCGGCGAGTACCGGCCCGGCGTCCGCCAGTGGCCGCATGATCTCGTCGTGCAGGGCGGCCACCGCGGATGCGTCGCCCATCAGGGCGCGTTCGGGCAGTAACTCGCGGGCCTGCACCGGCCGCGGCGCCCCGGTCCAGCCGGTCACGGCGTTCATCCCCGAGATCGCCTCCCCGGCGCTGTGATACGCGGCCGTGAGCATCGGCGCGGTGGGCCCGATCACCACCGGTCCCGGGGAGAACGCGGCGAGCAAATCGTTGAAGAACCGGTCGGTCGGGGAGAGCGGGCCCGAGATGATGGCGATCAGCCAGGTGCCGTGGACGTCGGCCAGTGCCGCCCGATCGTGGCGCAGTGCGATTTCCCGGATTGCCTCGCCAGCCGAGTCCTCCCGCCCGATGGGGGGCGTGCCGACCACCACGGTGGTGGCCGCGGTGGTCTCCCAGTTCAGTGCTGCCGCGCGGGACAGCAGTTCCGGGCCGGTGTCGCCGCGGACGACCGCGTCGACCACGCTCGCCTCCATCCGGCTGTCCCAGGAGCCGCGCGCCTCGGCCGCGTCGGCGTAGGCGGTTGCCGCGGCGAACGCCAGGTCGCGGCTGTACCGCAGAATGCCCACGGTCAGGGCGGTCAACTGTTCCTCGGTGCGCGCCAGCATCGGGACGACCTCCTCGAAGAACTCCATGGTGACGCGGACCATGTCAACGGTTTGGGCCAGCGCGATCCGGCGCGTGATGTCCTTGGGAACCAGTTCGAACGCCTGGGCGGTGTAGCCCACCTCGCTGGAGGGATCACGCATCCACTCGACGAAGTTGACCACCGATGCCTGAACGACCAGTTGCACGCTGGCCCGCTGCGAGGCCTCCAGGTCGGCGAAGAACGGCAGTCGTTCTCCCATGGCATGCACCGCCTGGGTGGCCAGCCGACCGGAGTACTGCTTGAGCCGCCGGAGTGTCGACTCCGGGACATCGGCGAGCAGTTCCATCGGCGACCGGGGACGCTCAAGCTGCATCTTGTCGGGCATCTCTAAAAGCTACGCCATTTTTTGGAAGTACTCGACAAAAACGCCGTGCCGGGGTGGTGCGGTTTAGGCCACTCCGGGATCAGACGTCTGCTCCGGCGCGGCCATGACGTCGTCGATCCGGTACTCCCGGGCGGCGGCGACCGCCACCGACGGGTCGATCTCGCCGTCCCGAGCCAGTGCCTCCAGGGTGGCCACCACCACCGACTCGGCATCGGTGTTGAAGTAGCGCCGGGCCGCAGGGCGGGTGTCGGAGAATCCGAACCCGTCGGTGCCCAGGGTCACGTAGGTGTTGGGCACCCACGGCCGGATCTGCTCAGGCACCGCGCGCATCCAATCCGACACCGCCACCACCGGACCCGCGCACTTGCCCAACAACCCGGTGACGACGGGGACCGCCGCGGCCCGGTCCGGATGGCGCAGCAGGTCCTTCTCGATCGCGAGTCCGTCGCGGTGCAATTCGTTCCAACTGGTCACCGACCACACGTCCGCGGCCACATCCCAGTGCGCGGCGAGTAGATCGGCGGCCCGCAGTGCGGCCGGCATGGCGACGCCGGAGGCCAGGATCTGCGCGACGCTGCTGCGCTTCTCGGTCGCCGTCCGGAACCGGTACATTCCGCGCAGCAGGTTCTCGACGTCGAGGTGCTCGGGTTCTGCCGGTTGCGGGTAGGGCTCGTTGTAGATGGTCATATAGAAGTACACGTTCTCTGCGTTCTCACCGAACATCCGGCTCAAACCGCTCTCGACGATGTGGGCGATCTCGTAGGCGAAGGCCGGGTCGTAGGCCACTACCGCCGGGTTGGTCGAGGCCAGCAGCAGGGAGTGGCCGTCGGCGTGCTGCAACCCCTCGCCAGTCAGGGTGGTCCGTCCGGCGGTCGCGCCCAGCACGAATCCGCGGGCCATCTGATCGGCCGCGGCCCAGAAGCCGTCGCCGGTGCGCTGGAATCCGAACCTCGAGTAAAAGATGTAGACCGGGATCATCGGTTCGTCGTGCGTCGCATACGACGTTCCGACTGCGGTGAAGGATGCGGTCGAGCCAGCCTCGTTGATGCCCTCGTGCAGGATCTGGCCCTTCTCGCTCTCGGTGTAGGCGAGCATCAACTGGGCGTCCACCGCGGTGTAGAGCTGGCCATTGCGGTTGTAGATCTTCAGGCTCGGAAACCACGAGTCCATTCCGAAGGTGCGGGCCGCGTCGGGGATGATCGGCACGATGCGCGATCCGATGTTGGTGTCGCGCAACAATTCCTTGAACACCCGCACCGTCGCCATGGTGGTGGCCACGTCCTGGTTGCCCGACCCCGACTTGAGCGGCTTATAGATCTCTCGGGGAGGAAGCGTCAGCGCCTTGGACTTAGTGCGGCGCTCCGGCAGGAATCCGCCGAGGGCGATCCGCCGGTCCAGCAGATAACGAATCTCCGGCGCCTCCGCGCCCGGATGGTAATAGGGCGGAAGGTAGGGATTCTCCTCGAGTTGGGCATCGCTGAGCGGGATCTTCATCGCGTCGCGGAAATCTTTAAGATCTTGCAGCGCAAGCTTTTTCATCTGGTGAGTCGCGTTGCGGCCCTGAAAGTGTGAACCCAGCGTGTAACCCTTGATCGTCTTGGCGAGGATCACCGTGGGCTGCCCCTTGTGTTCCGTCGCGGCCCGGTAGGCCCCGTAGACTTTTCGGTAGTCGTGGCCGCCGCGCTTGAGGTTCCAGATCTCGCTGTCGCTGATGTCGGCCACCAAAGACTTGGTCCGCGGGTCACGGCCGAAGAAGTGCTCCCGAACGTAGGCCCCGTCGTTGGCCTTGTAGGTCTGGAAGTCACCATCGGGCGTGGTGTTCATCAGATTGACCAGGGCGCCGTCGGCATCGGCCTGCAGCAGGGCATCCCACTCGCGGCCCCACACCACTTTGATCACGTTCCAGCCGGCACCCCGGAAGAAAGACTCCAGTTCCTGAACGATCTTGCCGTTG
>SYAA01000313.1 GCA_005789055.1 Actinomycetota bacterium | reverse complement strand
CGGGATTGTCCTCCACGCCGTAGTTGTGCAGCACCTGCCAGGCTTGCGGGGCGTAGTGCTTCTCGTCGAAAATTGGCGTGCCCGCGTCGGTGGGAGAGCCGAGGTTCATCATCCGGGTCACCGCCGCCAATGCGGTGACGACCGCCGTCGCCGCCCAGCCCCACAGGCGGTCGACGGGCCCGAAATCGGCAACGGGAACCAACGGTCCCGGGCTGACCTCGCCGGCGGCCGGTTCCGCGTCTAGGCGCTCATCGACCGGGGCACTCACGACTGCGATCGTAGGGTGTGGGAGTGAGTACCGGTCGTCTGCTGCTTGGCGCCACCCCCCTGGGCCAACCGGATGACGCCTCGAAACGCCTGCTCGACGCGCTGCGAGCAGCCGATGTGGTGGCAGCTGAGGACACCCGGCGGATCCGGACCCTGGCGCGTTCGGTGGGTGTGGACATCACCGGCCGGGTGCTCAGCATGTTCGACGGTAACGAGGCGGAACGGGTGCCCGGTCTGGTCGCCGAGATCACCGCCGGAGCGACGGTACTGGTGGTCAGCGACGCCGGGATGCCGCTACTCAACGATCCCGGCTACCGACTCGTCACGGCGTGTGTGGCGGCGGGATTGACGGTGTCGTGCCTGCCTGGACCGTCGGCGGTGACCACGGCTCTGGCCGTCTCCGGACTGCCCTCGGACCGGTTCTGCTTCGAGGGTTTCGGACCGCGCAAAGCGTCGGCCCGGCGCGCGTGGCTGGCCGGTTTCGCCGCCGAGACGCGCACGGTGGTCTTCTTCGAATCGCCGCGGCGCCTGGCGGGCTGCCTGGCCGACGCAGTCGAGGAACTGGGGGCGGACCGTCGTGCCGTGGTCTGCCGGGAGCTGACCAAGGTCCACGAGGAGATCCGGCGCGGCACCCTTGCCGAACTCGCCGGGTGGTCGGCCGACGGTGTGCTCGGCGAGATCACCGTAGTGCTGGCCGGCGCGACGCCCACCGTTGATGCTGATGCACTCGTCGCCGAGGTCGGGGTGCTGATTGCCGACGGGATGGGAGTCAAAGACGCCTGCGCCCGGGTGATCGGTGCGCACGTGGGCGCACCATCGCGTCGGGAACTCTACGACGCGGTTCTTCGGGCCCGGGAATCCTGAGCGACGTCGATGATCGGTGCGGCCTTGTGCAGGCACTCCTGCCATTCGGCATCGGGCTCCGAGTCCGCGGTGATTCCGCCGCCGACGCCGAGTACCGCGCGGCCGTGGGCGTCGAACTCCACGGTGCGGATCGCGACGTTGAGTTCGCAGCCTGCGACCGGGGACACCAAGCCCACCGTCCCGCAGTAGATACCCCTACGCTGGGGTTCCCATCGCGAAAGCAGTTGCCGCGCCCGGATTTTGGGTGTGCCGGTGACCGACGCGGGCGGGAATGTGGCGGCCAACAACTCTGACATCGGAAGATCTAGCGGCACCTGCGCGGTGACTGTGGACACCAGATGCCACACGCCGGGCGCGGGATAGACGGCCAGCAGTTCCGGGACGGTGACCGAACCCGTCACCGCAACTCGACCCAGATCATTGCGTACCAGGTCGACGATCATGATGTTCTCCGCGACATCTTTGGCCGAGGCCAGTAATTGCCCCGGTTCCGCGTGCCGCGGCAGCGTGCCCTTGATCGGACTGGAACTCACCGTGGTGCCCGTCCGGCGCAGGAAGAGTTCTGGTGACAGCGAGGCCACCGCGCCCCAGTCGCCGGACAGGAAGGCAGCTCGCGCCGGGCCGGTCCGGGCCACGGCGTCGGCGAAGAAGTCCAGGGGCGAACCACTGACCGTGCCGTTGAACGCCGTGCACACGCACGCCTGGTAGACCTCGCCGGCGCGAATGGCCTCCAGGCAGGACAGCACGCTGGCTCGGTGTTCACCGGCATCGGGTTGCGTCCAGGCGATGGTGCAGTGTCGCCGAATCGGCGGAACCGCCAGAGCCGCCGACAGCCATTCGGGAAGTGCCTTCCCCGAAAGGCTTTCGAACCACCAGCAGCCGGAGCGGTCGCAGCGCAAGACGGCGTCGGTCCACCCGCCGGCCGCCTCGGGTATTCGCGACGGGGCATCGCCGGTGCCGGGGTCGGGATAGGACAGATAGCCGATCCACCCCCCGCCGACGGCGTCGGGGAAGGCCGGGGGTGGTCTGCACCCCGGCGATTCGGGGAACACCCCGCCTACATCGACCGGCCGCACCGCCACGCTGGGTGCGATCACCGCCGCGGAGGCGAACCAATCGCCGATCAGCGCGGCCGGCGGCGGCAGCCGGTGCAGGTGCGCACCCGCGGCGACCGCACGGAGGACATCGTCGGCGGTGCCGAGATCACCCAGTCGCTCGATGTGCATCGCGTTAGTCCGGGGCCTCGTAGCGGGGGAAGACCGCGCGGGGCGCGGGCAGTTCGGTGCCCGGCGCCAGTGGCACGCCCAGGCAGGAGAAGTCGCGTTGGCCGGGCGGTTGGCCCAGCAGGTCGAGCAGTGCCGCAGCCGAGTCCGGCATCACCGGTTGCACCAGTACCGCCGCGACCCGCACCGCCTCAAGGGTGGTGTAGAGCACGGTGCGGAATCGGATCTGGTCGGATTCGGCGTCGGATTTACGCAGTACCCACGGTTCCTGGGCGGAGAAATACCGGTTGACCGCGCCCAGCATCAGCCAGATCGCCTCCAGGCCCAGGTGCATTGCCTGTTCGTCGAAGGCGGTACGCACCCGCGCCAGTAGGCCGTAGGCGAGCTCGAGCAGTTCGGTGTCCTCGGCGCTGAAGTCGCCCGGTTGCGGTACCCGGGCGTCGAGGTTCTTGTTCACCATCGATAGCGAACGTTGTGCCAGGTTGCCCAACTCGTTGGCCAGGTCGGTGTTCACCCGGCCGATGATCGCCTCCTCGCTGTAACTGCCGTCCTGACCGAACGGCACCTCGCGGAGCAGGAAGTAGCGCACCGGGTCGACTCCGAAGCTGTTCACCAGTGATACCGGATCGACAACGTTGCCTACGGACTTGCTCATCTTCTCGCCACGGTTGTAGAGGAATCCGTGCGCGAAGACTCTGCGCGGCAGGGGAATTCCTGCGGACATCAGGAATGCGGGCCAGTACACGG
>SYAA01000005.1 GCA_005789055.1 Actinomycetota bacterium | reverse complement strand
TTGATCTGCCGCGCCCGCTTGGCCGCGTAGATCACCAACGCGTACTTGCTCGACACCCGATCCAGCAATTCGTCGATGGGCGGGTTGGTGATGCCCAGTGGCGTGTCGTAGGCGGAGGCTGCGCCGGGGGCCGGATCGTAATGATCCGAGTTCACTGTCACTTCGCGTTCTCCTGGCGGATAGCGGGGACGTTCCCCGGATGGATTGAAGGGCTGAGTCGGTGGTCGGTGACCACTTACGCCGACGGAGGCGCGTTTCCCACCAGCAAGGTTACCAATTCAGAGCACGCCGACTCCAATCGGCTGTTCACGACGACCACATCGAACTCATCCTGGGCTGCCAGTTCGGCCTCGGCGGTGGCAAGCCGTCGGGTCATGATCTCCTCGGTTTCGGTGCCACGGCCAATGAGCCGCTGACGCAGTGCCTCGCGACTGGGCGGTGCCAGGAAAACTGTCACGGCATCCGGCAGGGCTTTCTTGACCGCCCGCGCACCGGCCAAATCGACCTCGATGAGCACCGGTCGGCCGGACTTCGACACCCGGCGAACGGGTTCGGCCAGGGTGCCCGACCGGTGCAGCCCACCGTGGATCTCCGCCCACTCCAGCAGTTCGCCGTCGTCGATGAATTGCTGGAACCGTTCGGGGGAGACAAACCGATAGTCGACGCCATCGGTCTCGCCTGGCCGTGGCAGGCGGGTGGTCACCGAGACGCTGAAGTACAGTTCCGGGACTTGTTCACGCAGGTGCTGCACGACTGTCGACTTACCGACAGCAGAGGGGCCGGACAGCACCAGTACACGACCATGCGTCGATGCCTGTCGGGACAGTTCGTCCCGGCCGTCCGGCCCACTGCCGGCGTCCATCGGCCTGCTTTAGGAGAAGTCGAACTTCGCCAGCAGGGCCTTGCGCTGACGATCACCAAGACCGCGCAGACGACGCGTCGGGGCGATCTCCAGTTCGGTCATGATCTCTTGCGCCTTGACCTTGCCAACCTTGGGCAAAGCTTCCAGCAGCGCGGAGACCTTCATCTTGCCGAGGACCTCGTTGGTCTCGGCATCTTTGAGCACCTGCTGAAGATTGGTGCCACCGCGCTTGAGCCGCTCCTTGAGCTCCGCTCGGATCTTGCGTGCGGCGGCGGCCTTTTCCAACGCGGCCGCGCGCTGCTCATCAGTCAACTGGGGAAGGGCCACGGGTTCCTCCGTCTCATCACCAACATTGTTGTGCCTGGGCCAGGTTCTTTGGCCAGCGCCGACGACCGTACCCAGGCTTGCAGACGAAATCTAACCCGCCCCCCGCTTCACGGGGGCGAACCCGCAGCACAGGGCTGCCCGCACGATGCTCCGATCCGGCCGGTGGCGAATCCCGCACGGCCAGCGGCAGAGGGCCGAAAACGCCCCCATCCTTCCCAAAAAAAAGGATCTACCAGCACTTTCACCGAAGCCCACTGGTTCGGCGGGGCGCCAGGCGTCGCGGCCAAACCGATCCCGCGAATCAATTTCGACCGGTTTGAGCACTTCACGGCGTGTCGCGCGTGTCGCTGCCGGTTGCCGTCCCCGCGCAGCACGCCAACGGGCCCCGCGTGGCACGCCAATGGGCCCCGCGTCTCACGCCAAATAAGCCACGGCGGCGAGGATTCTCTCCCCTGCAGCGCGAACTGCCACCGGATCCGGACCGGCCCGCAGGACGTCGCGAGACACCGCCGGCAGCAGTTGTCCCGCGCGTGCGCCACCGAGACCTGCAAGCGCCTCCGGACGGCCGCCCTGGGCGCCGATACCGGGAACGAGTACCGGGCCTCCCAGAGCGCTTAGGTCGGGCACCTGGTCGAGTGTGGCGCCGACGACCACGCCCACCGAACCGAACTCTCCCCCCGACTCTCCCACCGCGGCACGGTTGAAGGTTCCCGCCGCATCGACCACCGACTGGGCGACGCTCCGCCCGTCGATGACGGCGCACTGGATGCCCGCGCCCTCCGGGTTCGATGTTGCGGCCAAGACGAACACCCCTCGGTCATTTGCGGTGGCGACCTCGAGCAATGGCGTCAACGAGCCGAAGCCCAGATAGGGCGAAGCGGTCACCGCATCGGCCGCCAACGGGCCCTCGCCCACCCAGGCCTGCGCGTAGGCGGCCATCGTCGATCCGATGTCGCCGCGCTTGGCGTCGGCGAGAACCAGAACGCCGGCACCGCGAAACGCGGCCGTGGTGCGTTCCAGCACGGCGAAACCTTTCGAGCCGTACGCCTCGAAAAAAGCCACCTGCGGCTTGACGACGGCAAATCCCGCGAAGGCCTGCACGCAGATATCGCAGAACCGGGCCAGACCGTCCGCGGTCTCGGGCAGTCCCCAGGCCTGTAGCAGTTCCGGGTGCGGGTCGATACCCACGCACAGTGGGCCCCGGGCGGCAATTGCGGCAGCCAGGCGTACCCCGAAACTCCCCGATTCAGTCATCCGAGGCTCTGCCGAAAGATGCGTGCAATTCCTGCAGCGATCGCACCCCGATCTCACCTCGGATGGCGGCTTCGATGCCCTGCACCGCCGCCGACGCGCCCTGGACCGTGGTGATGCACGGGATGTTCATCGACACGGCGGCCGACCGGATCTCGTAGCCGTCGATGCGCGGCCCGGAATTGCCGTACGGGGTGTTGATCACCATGCCGACCTCGCCGGCGTTGATCGCGTCGATCGCGGTCATCACCGCACGCCCCTCGCCAGGAGTTTCGAAGTGCTTGCGCACCACATCGCAGGGAATACCGTTGCGCCGCAACATCTCCGCAGTACCCTCGGTCGCGAGCACCCGAAATCCGAGGTCGGCCAGCCGTTTAACCGGGAACACCAGCGAGCGTTTGTCACGGTTGGCCACCGAGACGAACACCGTTCCGGTGAGCGGCAGTGACCCGTATGCCGCAGTCTGGCTTTTGGCGAAGGCGCTGCCGAAATCGTGATCGATACCCATCACCTCGCCGGTCGACTTCATCTCCGGGCCGAGCAATGAGTCCACACCCGAGCCGTCGACGCGCCGGAAGCGACGGAACGGCAGCACCGCCTCCTTGACCGCGATCGGCGCGCGGGGATCGGGGCTGGAGCCGTCACCGACGGCCGCCAGCATGCCCTCTTGTCGAAGTTGGGCGATGCTGGCGCCCAACATGATTCGAGCACACGCCTTCGCCAGTGGTACCGCGGTGGCCTTCGAAACGAACGGTACGGTCCGACTGGCCCGGGGGTTGGCCTCCAGCACGTAGAGCACGTCGTCCTTCAGCGCGTACTGCACGTTGAGCAGCCCGACGACACCGACCCCGTGTGCGATCGCCTCGGTGGCGCGCCGCACCGCCTCGATATCGCTGCGGCCCAGGGTGACCGGCGGCAATGCGCAGGCCGAGTCACCGGAGTGGATCCCGGCCTCTGCGATGGGCTCCATCACTCCACCGATGTAGACCTCGGTTCCGTCGCACAGCGCATCGACGTCGATCTCGATGGCGTCCTCGAGAAACCTGTCGACCAGAACAGGATGGTCGGGCGAGAGTTGAGTGGCGCGGGTGATGTAGCCGTGCAGGGTCTGTTCGTCGTACACGATCTCCATCCCCCGGCCGCCGAGCACGTAACTCGGCCGCACCAGCACCGGATAACCGATCGTCGCGGCGATCTCCCGGGCCTGCTCAAAACTGGTCGCGGTACCGAACTTGGGCGCCGGCAACCCGGCGTTCAGGAGCACCTGGCCAAACCTGCCACGGTCTTCAGCGAGGTCGATGGCCTCGGGCCGGGTGCCGACAATCGGCACACCGGCGTCGGCAAGCCGCTGGGCGAGCCCCAGCGGCGTCTGCCCACCGAGTTGGACAATCACCCCTACAACGCCAGGACCGCCTGCGCCGGAGCGGGATTCGGAATGGAAAACCTCCAGAACGTCCTCGAAGGTCAGGGGCTCGAAGTACAGCCGGTCAGCGGTGTCGTAGTCGGTAGAGACGGTTTCGGGGTTGCAATTGATCATGACGGTCTCAATCCCGCGGAGAATCGAACTCCGATTGCCAGGATGAGAACCTGGTGTCCTAACCGTTAGACGACGGGACCGCTTAGATTACTCTAGCAAATACG
>SYAA01000312.1 GCA_005789055.1 Actinomycetota bacterium | reverse complement strand
GAGGATAGCGCCGCGTCGAGTGCGGACCGTAGCGTTCCGTCCGCAGGATGAAAGAGCGAACCGCCCGCAGTTACGCTGTCGAAGATTTCGCGGCCGGCGCGGTGCAGGTCCACACCACCGGCGTCGATCCATCCGAACGGTGAGCCGTCCTCGCGGACGACGAGACGCCACTCACCCGGCATCAGATCAGCGGAATCAATCTCGTCGGAGCTCAGCGTCGCAATATGCTGCAACGCAAGGCCTGACGCGCTTGAGAATTGCAGGGCGCGGTAGCCGCGGTCGGCGCCAATGAATTCCGATACGAAGTCATTGGCGGGGTTGGACAACAAACGTGCGGGCGCGTCGTACTGCTGAAGCGCCCCACCGGAACTGAAGACGGCAACCGCGTCGCCGAGTTTGATCGCCTCGTCGATGTCGTGGGTTACGAATACGATGGTCTTGCGCAGCTCGCTCTGCAAACGCAACATCTCGGCCTGGAGTTCATCGCGAACCACCGGATCGACCGCCGAGAAAGGTTCATCCATCAGCAGGACCGGCGGATCGGCGGCCAGTGCCCGCGCCACCCCGACACGTTGCTGCTGGCCACCGGAGAGTTGCCCCGGATACCGCTCGCCCAGTTTCGGGTCCAGGCCTACCCGCGCCAAAACCTCGTAGGCCGCCCGGCGTGCCGCCCGCCGGGACTGTCCCTTGAGTATCGGAACACACGCCACGTTGTCGATTACCCGCTGATGCGGCATCAGGCCACCGCTCTGAATCACGTAACCGATACCCAGTCGCAACGTCACCGGATCGACCGTCGACACATCCTGCCCGGCGAGGGTGACCACTCCCGTGGTCGGCGCGACCATCCGGTTGATCATCCGCATCGAGGTGGTCTTTCCGCATCCCGACGGCCCGACGAAAACAGTGAGGCTGCCTTCGGGGATCTCCAGATTCAGGCCGTCGACTGCCACGGTGCCGTCGGGATATCGCTTGGAGACATCGGTGAAGGTGATCATCTACTTGCCGACCGGCTTGTCGAACCCGTTGTCGAGCACCCACTTGCGGGCCGCCTCGTCAGGGTCGACACCGGAGTTGCCCGTCACCGCGGCATTGAGTTCGGTGAGGCCCTTGGTGGTCAACTCGGCCGATACCGCATCCAGAACGGTTTTGATTTCAGTCGACTTCTTCGCAGAACTGATCAGCGGCACCACGTTGCCGGGCAGGAAGTTGTTTTTAGGATCGCTGAGCACCACGAGTTTGTTCTGTGGAATCGCCGGTGATGTGCTGAAGATGTTCGCGGCGGTGACGGTGCCGTCGAGTAGCGCACGGACCGTCGCTGGGCCGCCGCCGTCGCTGATGGCGACGAAGTTCGCCGCCGTGATGTCCAGGTCGTACTTGGCCTTGAGGCCGGCCAACCCCACGGCGCGCTGCAGGAACTCCGACGGCGCGCCGAATTTCACCTGTGCTGAGTACGGCGCCAGATCGGCGATCGTCTTCAGTTTCCACCTGTTGGCGGTCGCCTCGGTCACGGTCACCGTGTCGGTGTCGTTGGCTGGGGCCGGGGTGAGGATCGACAGATCGCCCGGAAGCTTCCGCTGCAATGCCGACTCCACCCGATCGGGGATGGTGACCGTGCTGGTCGGGTCGAAGTACTGAAGCAGGTTGCCGGTGTAGTCCGGCACCAGATCTATCGAATGGTCCAGCAGCGCCGGGATATAGGTCTCCCGGCTGCCGATGCCCAGCTTGCGCACCACGGTGAAGTCATTGGCCTCCAGCGCCTGGGCGTAGATCTCGGCGACGATCTTCGACTCCGGGAAGTCCGCAGATCCGACCACCAGCGACTTCATGTCCGCGGAGAGCGGCCCACCACCGAGCGGGTTGGAACTGCCGCAGCCGCCGGCCGTGCCCAACGCGATCACCAGCGCTAACGCAACCACTAGGCGCCGCCTGGAGGGGTTCATCATCGTCCTCTCACCACCGCTGTCAGCATGGCCCAACCGGGAAACCCTGCCGGTTACGACACTATCGGCTCGGCTCGTCGCCGTTATTGTCTCGTTGCCGGTTTGGTTGTTTCCTTCCGGTCCTCGAACGGCCAAGATAAGCGGATGAGCAACGAACCCGGTCTTTCCCAGGGCGAACCGTTGCCGCCGGTGGCGGCGGATCCAGGCAACGCCCACCTGCCCGGTCCGGCCTCGGAGGTGAAGTTCACCCGTGCTGCCGCCCTGTGGACGTCGCTGATCCTCGGATTCCTCATCCTGATCGTGCTTCTGGTTTTCATCACCCAGAACACGGCCTCGACGCCGTTCACCTTCCTGGGTTGGCACTGGGACCTGCCGTTGGGCGTGGCGATCCTGCTGGCGGCAGTCTGCGGCGGTCTGATCACCGCACTGGTCAGCGCGGCACGGATGTTTCAGTTGCGCCGGGCGGCGAAGAAGAACCTCGAGGCTGCTCGCGGGCGGTAGCTACGAGCGCGCCCGCGGGAGCAGGTCCCAGACGTGCTCGACTCCGTTGATCCCGGCCACCGAGACATTCCCGGTACGGGAGTAGCGCAGTGCGGTCACCGAGGCGTAGTCGATCGGAAACGAGAGCAGCTTTGCCGTGCCGAGAACCTCGTGCAGAACCACGTTGATCACTCCCCCGTGACTGAATACTGCGACGGTGTCGGCATGGTCAGCTGTCGCCACGATGTCGGTCAGCGCGGCGCGGATGCGTTCGCGGAAACCGTCAACGTCCACCGCCCCGGGTAATTCGCCGGCTGCCATTTTCGCCCAGTCCTGCGGCCGTTCGGTTCGCACCTGCTCCAGCGGCATGTACTGCGATAGGCCGCGGTCGTATTCGGCGAGACGCTCGTCGATGTCCACGGTCATCGCCCGCTCCCCGGCGACCGGCTGCGCGGTCTGCAGCGCCCGGCGCTGCGGGCTGGAGACCAGCCGCCGGAGGGGAAAACGGGCCAGCGCCTCAGGCAGCCGCCGAGCTTGTGCCCACCCCTGTTCGGTCAGTTCGGGATCGGAGCCCTCGCCGGCTTCAGTGCGCAGCGGCAGCGCATGCCGGATCAGCAGGAGCAGCATGGGTGCAACGATAAGGTGCCTCCAATGAGCGGCGACACGAGCTACCCGAGGGAACTATTCGACCTCACCGACCGCGTGGTGCTGATCACCGGCGGCAGCCGCGGGCTGGGCCGCGAGATGGCGTTCGCCGCGGCCCGTTGCGGCGCGGATGTGGTGATCGCCAGTCGCAAGTACGAGAACTGCGTCGCCACCGCGGCGGAGATTGAACAGCAGACCGGTCGCACGGCGATGCCGTACCGCGCGCACGCGGGCCGTTGGGCGGAACTCGACGGACTGGTGGACGCCGTTTACGACCGGTTCGGCAAGCTCGACGTGCTGGTCAACAACGCCGGCATGTCACCGACCTACGACAGCCTCGCCGACGTCACCGAGAAGCTGTTCGACACGGTGGTCAACCTCAATCTCAAGGGTCCGTTC
>SYAA01000311.1 GCA_005789055.1 Actinomycetota bacterium | reverse complement strand
GCGCAGCGCGTCGGCGATGACGGCAGCCTCGGCGTGGGTGGATGCGGCCACCGTCACCGAGACCGAACCCTCCGCTGGGTTCTCCGCTGGGTTCTCCCCCGGGCCCTCCCCCGCGTCACAGCCGTCGAGCACCCGCCACCCTGTCCCGGGCAAGCCGGCGGCCACCCCGCTGATCGCTCGGGCGATCGCCGGGGCGCAGCGATGCGAACGGGTCAGGGTGATCACGGGTGATTCCAGCGACAGCAGATCAGCGTCAGCCCCGCGGAAGCCGAACACCGCCTGATTCGGGTCCCCGGCGAGCAGGGTGCGATCGGATCCGGCGGCCAGTACTCGCACCAGTGTCGCCGCCTGCGGGTCGAGGTGCTGGGCATCGTCGACGAGCAGCAGCCGGATCCGGGCCCTCTCGGCGGCCAGCAGGTCAGCGTCGGCGGCCAGTGCCTCCAGGGCGACGCCGACGAGTTCGGCGGCACTCAACGCCGGGACGCAGGCCTGCGGTGCGGCGGTGCCGACCGCGGCGCGCAGCAGCATCACCTGCTCGTACTGGCGGGCGAACCGGGCGGCGCCCACCCACTCCGGATGCCCGGCAGCCCGGCCGATGCGTTGAAGTTCGTCGGCGTCGACTCCGCGCTGCGCACACCGGGCCAGCAGGTCGCGCAGTTCGGTGGCGAACCCAACCGTGGTCAGTGCAGGCCGTAGCTCGCGCGGCCACCCGCGGGCGCCGTCGTCGAGATCACCGGCGAGCAGTTCGCGGATCACGGCGTCCTGCTCGGCGCCGGTGACCAGCCGCGGCGGCGGATCACCCGCGCGCGCGGCCGCGTTGCGCAGCACCCCGAAGGCGTAACTGTGCACCGAACGCACCAGAGGTTCGCGCACCACCGCCAGGCCGCCCGAGCCGGCGTTGAGCAGCCGCGCGGTGATCGCCCCGCGGGTGGAGACGGCCAGCCGGGCCGAGGTCAACAGCAGCACCGACTCCGGATCGCCGCCGCCGGCGATGTGAGCGACCGCGGCGTCGATCAGCCGGGTGCTCTTGCCGGTGCCCGGCCCACCGACGACGCGCACGATGCTCATGCAGGCATGACACCACGGGGGTCTGACACATACGGCATCACCCATGGCGCCGCCGGAACGTTCGGGCTGGCACCATGGGGCCCGTGCCCGACGAACTCCACCTCAACCGGTTCGGCCCACCCGGCCCCGCGCAGATCCTGATGATCCACGGGCTCACCGGGCATGGCCGGCGCTGGCACAACCTGGCCGAGGGGCAGCTGGCCGAATTCACCGTGCTGGCACCCGATCTGCTCGGCCACGGCCGCTCGTCATGGTCGGCGCCGTGGTCCATCGACGCCAACGTCGCCGCGCTGGCGCGCCTGATCGAGGCGGAGGCGGCCGGCCCGGTCGTGGTGGTGGGCCATTCCTTCGGCGGGGCGATCGCGCTGCACCTGGCGGCCGCGCGGCCGGAGTTGGTGTCGGGCCTGGTGCTGCTGGATCCGGCCATCGGCCTGGACGGTGACCGGATGCGCGCGGTCGCCGAGGCGATGGTGGCATCGCCGGACTACCCCGATGCCGCCGAAGCCCGCGCGGAGAAGGTCAACGCCGCCTGGGCCGACGTGCCGACCGAGTTCATCGACGACGAACTCGCCGAGCATCTCGTCGAGACACCCGATGGCCGGTACCGCTGGCGGATCTGCATACCGGCGATGATGTCCTACTGGAGCGAGCTGGCTCGGCCTATCGTGTTGCCGGACAACCGAATTCCGACCACCGTGCTCAAAGGTGGCCGCTCGGATCCGCCGTATGTCGGAAAGGCGTTGATCAACGGATTGTCGGAACGACTCGGGCCCGACTTTCAGCTGATCGAGTTGGACTGTCGGCACATGGTTCCGCTGGCCAAACCCGTCGAGACCGCTGCGGCCATTCGCGACATGCTCGCCTAGAGCACCATCCGCACCAGCGCCGCGGTGCGCAGCAGACCCGGAAAGGTCTCCTGCGATGACAGTGGATGCAGGGCATGCACCGCGAGCCGGAACATCAACGCGCGCAACAACATCTGAGCCCATTCCGGCAATGCGTCCCACCGCTCCACCAGACCCTCGTCGGCGTCACCCCAGGAGAGCGCGTCGACGACGACCACCCCGGCCGCCCACGACGCCGGCCGCCAGTACGGGGTGATGTCAGTGATGCCCGGGGCCGCAGCGCCGGCGAACAGCACGGTGCCATACAGGTCGCCGTGCACCAGCTGGGGCGGACTCTTGGTGGTCTTGCGCAGCCCGGCGAGCTGGGTGAGCAGTTCGCGCGCCTGAAGGCGATCGTCGGTCTCCGGCAGCACCGGCGCTCCCAGCGGCAGGTTCGCCAGTGGCCGGTCCTCCCAGGCGGCGCGGTCGGCGGCGGTGAACACGTCGACGTCGGTCCACGGCGGCACCGGTAACTGGGTCAGAAACCGGGGCCGTTCCAGCTTCGAGGTGGCCTCATGCAGGCGGACGCCAGTCGCCACCACCTCGTCGTCCCGCGGCTCGGGCGCCCCGGCGACGTAGGTGTCCGCGCGCCAGCCCGAGACCACGTAGCGTCCGTCGGTCGAGCGGACCGGCCGGGCCAGCCGTAGGCCGTCGACGAAGAGCGTCTCGCGGACCTTGGCCGACCAGGCGGCTCGGGCGTGATCGGTGACCTGGGACAGCACCACCTCGCCGATCCGCCAGCCGCTCTCCCAGCCCGCCCCCAGCGGGGTGGGTTCACCGGACTTCACGCCGAACGTCGACAGGACATGCTCGGGTGGACGGTCCTCGATCACAGTGGCCAGGGTAAGGCGTGCCAGTGTCAGGACGCCGTCAGTACATCGCCATGTCGGGTTCGAGTTCGCGCGCCCAGGCCACGATTCCGCCGTAAAGGTGCAGCGCATCGCCGAATCCGGCCCGATGCAGCGCGGCGAGGGCCTGGGCCGACCGGACACCGGTTTTGCAGTAGAGCACCAGCGTGGCATCCCCGGGAAGCCCGGCGAGGGCTTCGCCGCCGTCGATGGCCGACTTCGGGACCAGCACCGCGCCGGAGATGCGGTTGATCGCCCACTCGGCAGGTTCGCGGACGTCGATGAGGGCGATCGGGGCCCCTGACGCCATCAGGTCACGCAACTGCGACGCGGTGATCGTCGCGTCCGTGACGTCGCAGACCGGCCCGCAGAACGCGTCGTAGTCGATCAGGGCGGTGACCGCCGGCGCCTGCGGATCCTTGCGGATCGCGACGGTGTGGTGGCTCATCGCCAACGCGTCGTGGATCAGCACCCGGCCCAGCAGCGACTCGCCGATGCCGGTGATCAGCTTGATCGCCTCGGTGGCCATCATCGAGCCGATCGAGGCGCACAGCACGCCGAGCACACCACCCTCGGCGCACGACGGAACCGCACCCGGCGGCGGCGGTGCCGGATAGAGGTCGCGATAGTTCAGACCGCGCCGTCGGCCGTCCGGGGCGTCCGGGACGTCCTCCCAGAACACCGTGACCTGGCCGCAGAAGCGATCGATGGAACCCCAGACGTAGGGCTTGTGCGCGAGCACTGCAGCGTCGTTGATCAGGTAGCGGCTGGCGAAGTTGTCGGTGCCGTCGATGACGAGGTCGTAGTCGGCGAACAACGCGACGGCGTTGCCGGCGTCCAGTCGCATCTCGTGCAGTACGACGGTGATGAGCGGGTTGATCGCAGCAATGGAGTCGCGCGCGCTGTGCGCCTTGGGCCGGCCGACGTCGGCCTGGCCGTGGATGATCTGGCGCTGCAGGTTGGATTCCTCGACGATGTCGAACTCGACGATGCCCAGCGTGCCGACACCGGCGGCGGCCAGGTAGAGCAGCACCGGTGAACCCAGTCCGCCCGCCCCGACGACCAGCACGCGGGCGTTCTTGAGGCGCCGCTGCCCGTCGCTGCCGATGCCCTCAAGGATCAGGTGCCGGCCGTAGCGGGTGAGCTCCTCGGGGGTCAGTTCGGCTGCCGGGGCTACCAGTGGCGGCAGGGTCATAGGGTTCATTCTCACCGAGCGTGGGGGTTATGCACGCGATACGTCGCGCAAGCGTGCACAGGGCCCACAGTCGCGGCAGAACACCTCAGGCGATCGGGTACGGCCAGGGGTTGAACCGGCAGGTCTTCCCGTCCGGGGTGACCGACTCGGGGTCGAACCGGGCGGCGTCGTTATCGGAGGTGGAGAAGGTCTGCTGCATCATGATCGGCGCCAGCGCCCCGTCCCGGTCGCACGGCTCATGCGTGACGTAGCCGATGGCGTGGCCGACCTCGTGGTTGATCAAATACTGCCGGTACGAGCCGATGTCCCCCTGGAAGGGCGTCGCGCCGCGCACCCAGCGGGCCGAGTTGATGAACACCCGCGGTTCGGCGTCCGGTCCATAAATCGGGTTGAAGCAGGACGTCTCGATCTCGATCTCGTAGCCGCAGCCCTCCCGCACCGTCAACGGCGACGTCAGCGACACCCGGAAGTCGGGCTTGACGGCCGGGTCGTCGATTCGCTGGAAGGCGAACTGCGGGTCGTGGGTCCAACTCTTCGGGTTGCCCAGGGTCTCGGTCACCATCCGGGCGAACCCCTCATCGCCGCCGAAGGATGACGTGTCGACACCGTTCTCGATCTCGACGGTGTAGGTGAACGTCTTGGCCGAGCCCACGCCCACCTTCGAGGTGGTGCCCGGCACGATCCGCCAGGTCTTGTCACCGGCCTGGGTGAATGGTCCGCCCGCGGGAAGCACGCCGGCGGGCAGGTTGGCATCGAACTCGGTCAGCCCACGCGGCGGGGCACCGATGATGGTCGTCCCCGTCGACCCGATCGTCGGCGGACCCTTCATCTGATCCTCGGCCACCGGCACCGAGGTACCGGTCACGGTCTGGTAGGCCACGACGCCGGTCAGCACGATCAGGATGGGCAACGCGTACGCACGCCACCCGTAGGTCGCCAGAAACCGGCCCAGCGGGCTCTGCATGCGCAACTGACTGTGCTGATCACGGTTGGATCGGGGCCGTCCGGGGTCGCCGGCCAGCGGATCGCGCAGCGCCCGCAGCGGCTCGTTGCGGTCATTGCCCAGCACCGGCACG
>SYAA01000310.1 GCA_005789055.1 Actinomycetota bacterium | reverse complement strand
CGGCTCCGGCAATCGCGTTGGCGGCACCAAGCTTGGCGATACGGGTGAAGCGTGCGGAACGTGTCATGTGATCCCACTTTCTTGATTGCAAGTCCTGTTTCCCGAAGGTAGCCAGTTGCAGGAGTTACTCAAGTGACACGTGTGGCATTTATGCAACCGTTACGGGAGCGATGCGCGACCGACGTCCGGGAGCAAGACGCGGGCGACGCTAAAGTCGCGTCAATGTCGAACCGGCCGGTATCGCCGCTCGCCTGGCTCGCCCCGGCGTTGCTGATTGCGAGCGTGGCCGCACGACTCGTCTGGACCTATCTGCTGCCGCACGGCGCGAATTTCGTCGACCTGCACGTCTACCTGGGTGGGGCGGCGACCCTTGACGAGCCGGGCACCCTGTATTCCTACGTCTATTCCGATCAGACCCCGGACTTCCCGCTGCCGTTCACCTACCCGCCATTCGCGGCACTGCTGTTCTACCCGTTGAGCCGGCTGCCCTTCGAGACGGTGGCGCTGTGCTGGCAACTCGCGACAATCGCCGCTCTCTACGGCGTGGTGCGCGTCAGCCAGCGTCTTCTTGCGCCGAGCGCCGCGGGTGGTCACCGGATGGCGATGGTGTGGACAGCTGTCGCGATCTGGATCGAGCCGCTGCGCAGCACCATCGACTACGGGCAGATCAACGTGTTCCTGGTGCTCGCCATGCTGTGGGCGGCCTACAGCACCCGGTGGTGGGTGTCGGGTCTGCTGGTCGGCTTGGCTGCCGGAGTGAAACTGACGCCGGCGATTACCGGCGTATATCTCGCGGGTGTTCGGCGCTGGGACGCGGCGCTTTTCGCGGCTCTCGTGTTCGCCGGCACCGTGGCACTGTCCGTTGCGGTCATCGGTGAACAGGCGCGCCACTACTTCACCGAACTGCTGGGTGACGCGAGTCGGGTAGGGCCGATCGCGACGTCGTCCAATCAGTCATGGCGCGGCGGACTCTCCCGCATTCTGGGCTACGACGCGGCCTACGGGCCGCTGGTGCTGACCGCGATGGCTGGGACTGCCGTGCTGGCCGTGCTGGCGTGGCGCGCCCTGGGCACCGGGAGCGGTCGGGACCGGTTGGGATCCCTGCTGGTGGTTCAGCTGTTCGGCTTGCTGGCCTCACCGATCTCCTGGACCCATCACTGGATCTGGCTGGTCCCACTGATGATCTGGTTACTCCACGGCCCCTGGCGCACCCGCCCCGGAGCCCGGATCCTGGGCTGGGGTTGGCTCGTGCTGACCCTCATCGGAGTGCCGTGGCTGCTCAGCTTCGCCCAGCCGACCATCTGGGAAATCGGCCGCCCTTGGTACCTGGCCTGGTCGGGTCTGGTCTACATCGTCGCGACGCTGGGCACGCTGGCGTGGATCGCGGTCACTGGTCGGCGAGAAGCCGGTCTATGTCCCCGGCCAACGCGACATCCTGCTGAGTGATACCGCCCTGGGAATGCGTGACGAGCGCGAAAGTCACTGTGCGCCAACGGATATCGATGTCAGGGTGGTGGTCGGCGCGTTCAGCGAGATCGGCCACCCGGCGCACACCGTCGATGGCGTCGAGGAAGGTGGGGAAGGTGACCGACCGGCGCAGGGCCTTGTCGCGACGCTCCCAGCCGTCCAATCCCGCCGCGGCGGCGTCGACTTCGTCATCGCTCAACACGGCCATCGGCCCAGCGTATACCGTCACAGCCCATGCAGATCGTGGTCGCCGGGGCATTGATCGCAGACCGGGCGTTGCTGGTCGCGCAACGCCGGCGCCCTCCGGACCTGGCTGGGCTGTGGGAGTTGCCGGGCGGCAAGGTGGCACCGGGAGAAACCGAAGTCACCGCGCTGGCGCGGGAACTGCGTGAGGAACTCGGTGTCGAGGTGGTGGTGGGTGAGCGGATCGGTGTGGACGTCGCGATCAGCGATGTAATTGTCCTGCGGGCCTATCTGGTGAATCAGACCGGCGGTGTGCTGGCGGCCCTCGACCACCGCGCACTGCGATGGGTCGACGCGACCGAACTGCTTGACCTGCCCTGGGTGCCCGCGGATCGGGCCTGGCTGCCCGAGTTGCGCAGGCTCCTCGTCCGCTGATCGGCTCACGCGTTTTCGCGAACCGGCACTCGCACTGCGACAATCGCAGTCGTGACTAGCCCCGACTCCCAGCACGAATTCCGCAACGTCGCCATCGTCGCGCACGTCGACCACGGTAAAACGACCCTGGTCGATGCGATGCTTCGGCAGTCCGGGGCGTTGAGCCACCGCGGCGACGACGCGATAGAACGGCTCATGGATTCCGGTGATCTCGAGAAGGAAAAGGGCATCACGATCCTGGCGAAGAACACCGCCGTGCACCGCCGTAACCCCGACGGCAGCAAGACCGTGATCAACGTCATCGACACCCCAGGCCACGCGGACTTCGGCGGCGAGGTGGAACGCGGTCTGTCCATGGTGGACGGTGTCCTGCTGCTGGTTGATGCCTCCGAAGGCCCGCTACCGCAGACCCGATTCGTGTTGCGCAAGGCGTTGGCCGCCCACCTGCCGGTGATCCTGGTGGTCAACAAGACCGACCGACCCGATGCCCGCATCGCGGAGGTCGTCTCGGAAAGCCACGACCTTCTGCTCGATGTCGCCACCGACCTCGACGCCGAGGCGCAGAAGGCCGCCGAGCACGCCCTCGGCCTGCCGACGCTGTACGCGTCCGGTCGTGCCGGGGTGGCCAGCACGGTGGAACCGGCCAACGGCGAGAACCCCGAAGGCGAGAACCTCGATCCGCTGTTCGACGTCCTGCTCGAACACATTCCGCCGCCGAAGGGCGACCCGGAAGCGCCGTTGCAGGCGCTGGTCACCAACTTGGACGCATCGGCGTTCCTCGGCCGCCTGGCACTCATCCGGATCTACAACGGCCGACTTCGCAAGGGCCAGCAGGTGGCCTGGATGCGCGAGGTGGACGGACTTCCGGTCATCACCAGCGCCAAGATCACCGAACTCCTTGCCACCGAAGGTGTGGACCGCAGCCCGACCGACGAGGCGGTCGCCGGCGACATCGTCGCCGTCGCGGGCATGCCGGAGATCATGATCGGTGACACCCTCGCCGATCCCGAACACGCCCACGCGCTGCCGCGCATCACCGTCGATGAGCCGGCGATCTCGGTGACCATCGGCACCAATTCCTCGCCGTTGGCCGGCAAGGTGTCGGGCCACAAACTGACCGCACGCATGGTCAAGTCGCGACTGGACACTGAATTGGTCGGCAACGTCTCGATCCGGGTGGTCGACATCGGCCGCCCGGATGCCTGGGAAGTGCAGGGTCGGGGTGAGTTGGCGCTGGCCGTGCTCGTCGAGCAGATGCGCCGCGAGGGCTTCGAGTTGACCGTCGGCAAGCCGCAGGTGGTCACACGGACCATCGACGGGAAACTTCACGAGCCGTTCGAGGCGATGACCATCGATTGCCCGGAAGAGTTCGTGGGCGCGGTCACCCAGTTGATGGCTGCGCGCAAAGGCCGGATGGAGGAGATGGCCAACCACGCGGCCGGCTGGGTGCGGATGGACTTCATCGTTCCCAGCCGCGGACTCATCGGTTTCCGCACCGACTTCCTCACCCTGACCCGCGGCACCGGCATTGCCAACGCAGTGTTCGACGGCTACCGGCCGTGGGCCGGGGAGATCCGGGCCCGGCACACCGGCTCACTGGTCAGCGATCGCTCCGGCGCGGTAACACCGTTCGCCATGATTCAACTCGCTGACCGCGGCCAGTTCTTCGTCGAACCCGGCGACGATACCTACGAGGGCCAGGTGGTCGGCATCAACCCGCGCGCGGAGGATCTCGACGTCAACGTCACAAGAGAGAAGAAGCTGACCAATATGCGGCAGTCGACCTCCGACGTCATGGAGACCCTCGCGCGGCCGCTCGAACTCGGCCTCGAACAAGCCATGGAGTTCTGTGCCGAGGACGAATGCGTCGAGGTCACACCCGAGATCGTGCGCGTACGCAAGGCCGAGCTTGATGCCACCAGCCGGGCCCGTAACCGGTCCCGGGCCAAAGCGCAGAAAGTGTGACGGCGCGGGGCGGCGGCGGGTCGATACGCTGAAGGACGTGAGTTCGGGCAGCGGGCGGAGCGCGGGCGCACTGCTGTCGGTGCTGCTGTTGTTGGTCCTGTCCACCGGCGGATGCACGGTCGACGCACCGCCGGCACCGCAGAGCACCGAAACCACTGAAGCCGTCGCACCGAGTCCCAAGGCGACCCAGATCATCGTGGCCATCGACTCGATCGGCGCCGGCTTCAATCCGCATCTGCTCTCCGATCAGTCCCCGGTCAACGCGGCCGTCAGCGCGCTGGTGTTGCCGAGTTCCTTCCGGCCAGTCCCGGACCCGGCCACCCCGACCGGATCGCGCTGGGAGATGGATCCTGCGCTGCTGGTTTCGGCCACGGTTACCGAGAGTCGTCCATTCACCGTCACCTACCAGATCCAGCCGGAGGCGGCGTGGACCGACAACGCCCCCATCGCGGCCGACGACTTCTGGTATCTGTGGCGCCAGATGGTCTCGCAGCCCGGGGTCGTCGATCCGGCCGGTTACGACCTGATCACCGGCGTCCGTTCGGCCGACGGCGGCAAGACCGCGGTAGTGACGTTCTCCCAGCCCTACCCGGCCTGGCGCGAGTTGTTCAACAACCTGTTGCCGGCGCACATCGTCAAGGACGTTCCGGGCGGTTTCCCGGCCGGCCTGGCACGGGCGGTGCAGGTGACGGGCGGACAGTTCAGGGTCGACACCATCGACCCGCAGCGCGACGAGATCCTGCTCGCCCGCAATGACCGGTTCTGGGGGCCGCCGGCCACACCCGATCAGATCCTGTTCCGGCG
>SYAA01000309.1 GCA_005789055.1 Actinomycetota bacterium | reverse complement strand
TTCCGGCGCAATCCAGATGCCGTCGACGTCGTCGTCCTCGACCAGTCGGACTTTGACGTTCTCATTGCGTGACGTCGGGACGTTCTTACCGACGTAATCGGCGCGCAAAGGTAATTCGCGGTGACCGCGGTCGACCAGCACCGCCAGCTGGACAGCTGTCGGCCTGCCGATGTCGCGAAGCGCATCTAACGCCGAGCGGACCGACCGGCCGGTGTAGAGCACGTCGTCGACGAGGATCACCAGGGCGCCATCGATGCCGCCGACCGGAATCGACGTCTCCTCCAGAGCGCGGGGCGGCTTGAAGTCGAGGTCGTCGCGATACAGCGTGATATCCAGACCTCCGCGTGCGACCGTGACGCCGGAGAACTCGCGGATCTTCTCAGCCAACCGGTCCGCCAGGGTGACCCCCCGGGTCGGGATGCCGAGGAGGACCACCCGCGGCGCGTCGGTGCCGTCGACAGCGGTCTTCTCGATGATCTGATGAGCGATGCGGGAAATAGTTCTACCGACGTCCGAAGCGGACATGAGTTCCCGGTCGGTGGTTCCCACGAACCTGACCTCCTTCTCCGCCTCTCGGGACGGATCGTTAAAGGATGTCGATGCGCCCGCAGCCTAGCACCCGCAACGGCGGCAGGTTTGCGTAGACTCGCGCCGATGAGCCTCGCGGACAACCGGACAGCCCTCGCCCAGGCCGTCGAGGCCGGCTTACTCTCCGGCGCGGTCACCTGTGTGTGGCATCGCGGCGAGGTGATCCAGGTGAACGAGATCGGTCACAGCGACGTCGGGGCGAACCTTCCGATGCGGCGGGACACCATCTTCCGGATCGCCTCGATGACAAAACCGGTCACGGTCGCCGCTGCGATGGCGATGGCCGAGGAGGGCAAGCTGGCGCTGACCGATCCGGTCAGCCGGTGGCTTCCCGAATTGGCCGACATGCGGGTGCTCACCGACCCGAACGGCCCACTGGACGACACCGTGGCGGCGCGGCGTCCAATCACCGTCGAGGATCTGATGACCCACCGCAGCGGGCTCGGCTACGCATTCTCGGTGGGCGGGGAGATCAGCCGCGCCTACGGGCAGGTTTCGCTGCGCCAGGACCAGGATCACTGGCTTTCCGAGGTGGCGATGCTGCCCCTGATCCATCAGCCCGGCGAGCGGCTGACGTACAGCCATGGCACCGAAGTACTCGGGATCGCGCTGTCGCGCATCGAGGGCAAGCCGCTGCATGTCCTGCTCACGGAGCGGATCTTCGGGCCGCTGGGAATGGCCGACACGGGCTTCTTCATCTCGCCGGATAAGCGCGGACGCGCCGCAACCATGTACCGGCTCGATGAGGCGGGCGCGCTGCAGCACGACATGATGGGCCCGATCCCGGTTAAGGAGCCGAGGTTCGCTCAGGGTGGCGCGGGCTTGGTGTCGACGGCCGACGACTACCTTCGCTTCGCGCGGATGCTGCTCGCCGGCGGAACTTTGGACGGGGTTCGCGTGCTCGCCGAGCAGTCGGTGGCGTCGATGCGCACCGACCGGCTTACCGACGACCAGAAACGTCAACCCTTCCTCGGCGCCCCGTTTTGGCTGGGCCGCGGATTTGGGCTGAATTTGTCAGTGGTCACCGATCCGGCGCGCTCCGCGCAGTTGTTCGGCGCGGGCGGCCTGGGCACCTTCGGCTGGCCCGGCGCATACGGAACCTGGTGGCAGGCCGACCCCGCCAACGATCTCATCCTGATCTATCTGATTCAGAACTATCCCGACCTCAACGCCGCGGCTGCGGCGGCCGTCGCGGGAAACACGGCAGTGGCGAAACTGCAGTCGGCGCAGCCGAAATTCGTCCGGCGCACCTATGAAGCGCTGAACTGCTGATCAGCCGGGACGGACCGCGGTGAGGCACCATGAGGCAGCTGGCAACTCGTAACAGTCGGCGCCTCGGTAATCCTCGAAAGCGGTGAGGACCGCGGCGATGACGTCCCGGCGGCGACTCTCATCGGCCGACTGAAACGCCCCGCCCATCGGCCCGGCGCCGAGTAACCGTTCGACGGCGGCGGTCCCGTCGCCATCAAAGACGAACGGCGCCTCGACGGACCGGACGTCGACATCGGTGAATCCCGCTCCGGTCAGCAGTTCAACGGTAGTCCCGGGATCTGCCAGGGAAAACGGACCGGGTCCGTCCGGGACCGAGGTCGGTGGGCGCTCGACGCCGAGCATCGGCATCGCCGTCGCCATGGTCAGCATCATCCACGGGTTGCGATCCAGGTGCTGCCACACCGAACCGGCCAACCGTCCGCCCGGGCGCAGTGCACGAAAGATGTTGGCGAAGGCCGCTGCCGGTTCGGGAAAGAACATCAGACCGAATCGCGAGTGCGCCGCATCGAAGAGTTTGCCCCCGCCGGCCACGGCGACGAGGTCGGCACTGGCCACGTCGGCCGTCACCGCCATGCCATGCGTACCGGCGGCCACCAATCGTCGGTCGGCGGCCGCCGCCATTCCCGGTGCTACATCCACCGCCGCCACCCACCCGTCCGGCCCTACCTCGGCGCCCAACATCACCGCCGACAGTCCTGGACCACACCCGAGGTCGATGATGCGCTCACCAGGATGTGCGTCCAGTGCTCCGCGCGCGGCAGTGCCGTGCCGACCCATCGCGGCGTCCAGAGCCTCAGCCTGGTCATCCCAAACGCCGACCAGCAACGCGAATTCCTCGGCATCCATCACTCCGACATTACGTGCCTCACTCGGCGCCTTTGCGATCCCTCCGGCACAGGCAACGCGCACCGCTGCAGCCGCCGCGCGGATCTGCGGTGTCACTAACATCAGCTGCCCGAGCACCCCGTTGACGAAACCGGGCGAGTCATCGGTGGAGAGTTCCTTGGCGAGTTGAACCGCTTCGTCGACGGCGACCGGCCCGGGGACGTCGTCGGCATAGAGCAGTTCCCACACCGCAACGCGCATGATCGCGCGGTCGACGGCGGGAAGTCGCTCCAGGGTCCAGCCCTGCAGGTGCGAGGAGATCAAATCGTCGATGTGCGACGCGTGCGCACTCACCCCTCGCGCAACGGTCGCACTGTAGGGGTTCAACGCCGATACCTCGGAATTCGACCCGGCAAGCGAGGTCCGCGACTCGGCCACTTCGGCCGCAGACAGTCCGCGGGCCTCCGCCTCGAACAGCAAGTCGACCGCGCGCTTGCGAGCCTGATGCCTGCCCTTGTCAGGCTTACGCTCGGCCATGGTTAAGCGTTCACGCGACCGCTCATGCCGTTGGGCAGTGACGCGCCCCCCGTGCCGCTAGGCATTGACGCGCCCCCCGTGCCGCTAGGCATTGACGCGCCCTAAGTAATTGCCGTCGCGGGAATCCACCTTCAGTTTGTCGCCGGTGTTGATGAACAGCGGAACCTGGATCTCTGCACCGGTTTCCAGCGTCGCCGGTTTGGTGCCCGCGCTGGACCGGTCGCCCTGCAGACCGGGCTCAGTGTTCGCCACCACAAGCTCGACGGTCGTGGGAAGTTCAATGTAGAGCGGGCTGCCCTCGTTGAACGCGATCTGAACGGGCATGCTCTCCAGCAGAAAGTTCGCGGCATCGCCGACGAGCGACTCCGGTAGGGAATGCTGCTCGTAGTCCTGGCTGTCCATGAAGACGAAATCGTCGCCGTCCCGGTACAGATAGGTGGTGTCGCGGCGATCCACCGTCGCGGTCTCGACCTTCACCCCGGCGTTGTAGGTCTTGTCGACAACCTTCCCAGACAGCACGTTCTTGAGTTTGGTTCGCACGAAGGCCGGGCCCTTACCCGGTTTGACGTGCTGGAACTCAATGATGGTCCAAAGCTGACCATCGATGTTCAGTACGAGGCCGTTCTTGAAATCGGCAGTGGATGCCACGGTCGGTCGTTCTCCTTCGGGTTTCTCAGCGCTGCTGTCGTCGGCGCTTAGACGATGGCCAGGTCCTTCGGGAACCGGGTCAACTGCTCGGGGCCCTGCCGCCCGGCGACCAGGGTGTCCTCGATCCGGACCCCGCCGCGGTCGGGCAGATAGACACCCGGTTCCACGGTCACCACGGAGCCAGCACGAAGTGTACCGCCGGTGGCGGAGTTGATTCCGGGCGCTTCGTGGATCTGAAGGCCCACGCCGTGGCCGAGTCCGTGCCCGAAGTTTTCGCCAAAGCCCGCATCGGCAATCACCCGGCGGGCCGCACCGTCCACCTCGGACAACCGTGCCCCGGGTTCCAGGGCCGCCACTCCGGCCTGCTGCGCCTGCGCCACCAGCCCGTACAGGTCGCGCTGCCAGTCCGCCACCGCGCCTAGGACAAAAGTGCGGGTCATGTCCGAGTGGTATCCGGCGACCACGGCCCCGAAGTCGATCTTGACGAAGTCGCCGCGTGTCAGGACCGCATCGGTCGGGCGGTGATGCGGCACCGCCGAATTGGCCCCAGTCGCCACAATGGTTTCGAACGCCCGCGCCTCGGCGCCATGATCGAACATCAACGACTCCAACTCGCGCGCCACGGCCCTCTCGGTCCGGCCGGGCTGCAGGCCGCCGCCGGCCACCAGTGCCGTCAGTGCTGCATCCGCAGCCGCGGCCGCGGCGCGCAACATCGCGACCTCGCCGGCCTCCTTGACCTCGCGTAGGCCCTCGACGATGCCGGGCGCTCGCACCAGTTCCGTGCCGACATGCCCGGTGCCGTCAGCCGCCCCGGTGATTTCGGACGCCCCGGTGATTTCGGTCAACAGGGCATCGAACCCATCGACGGTGACCACGTGGCTCTCGAACCCGATTTGGCGCGCTCCGGCCGCAATAGCCCGCGCTACCAGGTGTCGGGAGCCCGCACGCTCGATCACGGTGTCCAGATCCGGCGCCTGCCGCAACGCCTGGATTCGGTACCGCGAGTCGGTGACCAGCACGGGATCGGCGGTTGACGCGAACACCAGCAATGCCGCATTGGAGCCGGTGAAACCCGTCAGGTAGCGCACATTGATCAGGTCACTGACCACCAGTGCGTCCAAACCACGGTCGGCTAATCCGGCGGCAAGCCGGACCCGCGCTTGGGCCGATCCGACGGAAAGCAGGGCCCGCGCCTGGGCCAATCCC
>SYAA01000035.1 GCA_005789055.1 Actinomycetota bacterium | reverse complement strand
GGCGGCGTTCATTCGCGCCCGGGATCTGTGGTGTCGTTTCCCGGGCTGTGAGGTGGCGGCGGAGTTCTGCGATATCGACCATTCCATTCCGTGGATCCGTGGTGGGCTCACCCATCCGTCGAACCTGAACTGCAAATGCCGTGCCCATCATTTACTCAAGACGTTTTGGTGCGGGGATGGCGGGTGGGTTGAGCAGCAACACCCCGATGGCAGCATCGTGTTCACCTCGCCCTCGGGGCGGTGCTACACGACCACACCGGGCGGGGCACTGTTCTTCCCGCAACTGGCCACCCCCACCGAAACCCTGCCCGCCGAAACCCTGCCCCCCGAAACCCTCACCGCCGGGGCGCCCCGAGCCGATCCATCCCCGGGGCGCACCCTGATGATGCCCACCCGACAACGCACCCGCGCCGCCGAACGCGCCGCCCGCATCGCATGGGAACGCGGCCTCAACGAAGCACGCTGGGCCGCCGACCCACCACCCTTCTGAATCTCTAGATCAGCCCCCAGCTGTTTTAGATCAGGTAGTCGAAGGTCGTGAACATTCCGGCTTCGCCGTGATAGGTGTTGTGGCAGTGCATCGGCCAGTAGCCCGGGTTATCGGCAAGGATCGCAACCTTCAGTGACTGGCCGGGAATCACGATCACGGTGTCTTTGCGTGCACCGAGTTTGCCGTCGGGGTTGAACACCGCGAAGGTGTGTCCGTGCAGATGCATCGGATGCCACATCCTGCTGTTATTGGTGAACGTCAACGTTGCCTGCTGGCCCTGTTTGATCGTGAAGGGTTTGTTGTCGGGGTAGGGCCCGTTGATGCCCCACTCATAATTCGCCCCTTTGACCATGGTCAGGTCCGCTGTCATCTCCGTATCGGCCTTGGTGAACTTCAATTGGGCCTCCTCGGTGGCGGTGAACATGTCGATGGTGCCGACCCGGCCGGTGAGTTCGGTCGGTTCATAGGCCATCGGCGGCACACTGCCCGCCCCCGTCGACAGCAGTGCCCGGGCCGAGGCGTTTTTACCCTCAGCAAGGGCGACAAGCGGAAAGATGCCGTCTTTTGCGGTGACGATCGCGTCGTAGCGTTCGCCCATGCCCAGCAGCAGGGCATCGACCTCGGTCGGCACCACGGGAAAGCCGTCGGTGTGGGTGACGGTCATCGGGTGGCCGGCCAACGCGACGCGGAACGCGGTGTCCGAGCCGGAGTTGATGAAGCGCAGGCGAATCCGCTGTCCCGGTTTCGCGGTGAACGTTGTGGGCGCCTCCGGAATCCTGCCGTTGATCACGTAATAGGGGTAGGTGACGTCGCCGGGGTCGCCGCCGAGCAGCGTGCTGCCACCGGCGCCACTTCCGCCCATTCCGCCGTCCATGCCACCCATACCGCCACCGCCCATCGCACCCATGCCGTTTGCTTTGAGATCGTCGAAGATCTGCTGCGGTGACTTGCCGACGCCGTCGGTCCAGTCATCGAGCATGATGATCCACTCGGCGTCGTAGTCGGCGGGAGCACTGGGGTCGTCGATGATCAGTGGCAGGTAGAGGCCGGTGTCGGACTGGACGCCGGTATGGGGATGCGCCCAGTAGGTTCCCGGATCGGGCACCGAGAACTTGTATGTGAACGACTCACCGGCCGGCACGTTTGGAGTGGCCGGCATGGCACCATCCATATCGTTCCGCAGCGCCAGTCCATGCCAGTGCATGGAGGTTTCTTGGTCCAGTTTGTTGGTCAGTACGACCTCGAGTTCGTCTCCGACATTGGCGCGGATCACCGGACCCGGGACGGTGTCGGCGTAGCCCAGGGTGTTGACCACCTTGCCGCCGAGATCGACCGTGACGGGCCGAGGGGTCAGCGTCGTGCTGACGGTGCGCCCGGAGTGCGGCCGCGCCGCCTCGGCAGCCTGGATCGCCGCGTCAAGGCTGGCGGGGGTCGACATCGGTTGGGAGTCCAGGGTCGCGGCGGGTGTGGCTGACCGTCCGCACGCCGCGAGGGTCGCACCGGCGGCGAGACTGCCCGCGAGGAAGATCCGCCGACTGAGCGGCGTGCCTGGTGAACGTGCTTCGGTCATGGTTTTCCCTTTCTTTGTCACTATTACATCCAGATGACTGCGTCCTCGCGGTCTCGCGGGCGGGCCAGTGGGTGGCCAGAGCCCAGGAGATCGGCGGTGATGCCGGCGCAGAATCGGTTCATCGGCAGGTCGAATGGCGTGTTGCTCATGGGTTCCTCGATGAAGTGGCCCAATCGCTCGGCCATGATGAACAGGGTCATGATCAAGACCCCGACCATAATCCCGAGGACGTTGTCGTGGCCGGCAGTGTCCAACCGGGTACAGACCAGGATTCCGAAGAACCACGCGACCGAACGAACGAAGATCGCGTAGGGAAGCGGGATCGGTTGGTGGCGAATCCGTTCCAGGCCACCTGCCGCCATTGCCTGCGCGGTATTGAGGTTGGTGAGGATCACCCGGCCCTGGCGGTCGATTCTGTCGGCGTGGACGAGGTCGCGAACCTCGGCGGCTTGCAGGCTAAGCAGAGCGCTGGCGCTCGCGGTGGCCGGATCCTCGGAAGTGAGTTCGTCGACCCCCGCCACCGGAGCTACCCCGCGAAGCTCGGCGGCCAACTGCCAAGCATGACGAACCTGGCGGCGGCGCATCCGATCCACGACAGTCGCCATGTCGTCCGAGCCGTCATCGACAGCGATCAGAGCATTGCTGATAGCACGGCAGTTTCCGACCACGGTGCCCCACAGAGTCCGCGCCTCCCACCAGCGACTGTAGGCATTGCTATTGCGGAAACCGATGAAGATAGAGACAACAACTCCGAGCAACGGAACAATCGTCGCGGCACTCCCGAAGGCGATCTTGTCGGACAGTGCCGCCATCAGCGCGGCGACGACAACCACCGCCAAAAGGTCGTACCGCAACATCCACAGCAGTACTCCGAGTGCCCTGATGACGCCGACCCGGCCGCTACTTCGGATCATGATCGGCTGGGCCCGTCTGGCCCAAATTCGTCAGACACCGTGACGGTGACGAGAGTGCCGGCGCCCGAACCGTTGTCGAATTCGATCGTCCCGCCAGCCGCCTCGATTCCATTGATCAACGAGGCGAGCCCAATATGGCCTTCGGTGACTCGGCCGGCGATGATGGCAGTGTCAAAGCCGACGCCGTCGTCGGCGACGCTGAGCACCGTCGCATCGGCGATTCGGTGCAGACCAACGCTGACCGTGGTGGCGCCAGAGTGTTTGTGCGCGTTGGCGAGCAGTTCGCGTGCGGCGCGATAGAGCAGGGCCTGGGCCTGCGGCCGACCGACATCGTCGAGGTCCGTGACGACATTGACGTCCCAGCGTTGCCGATATCTACCGAGGAGGTCCTGCACGGCGGCGGCGAGTCCGACCTGGGCCAGCACCTGCGGATGCAGCGAGGTGACGGTGGTTCTCAGGGTCGTTACCGCGTCGCGCAGCGCGGTCTCAAGACGATCGAATCCTTCCTCATTCGGATGATCACGCAACTCGTCGAGATCCAGTCGGGCAGCGAGCAGATTCTGCAGTGGCCCGTCGTGCAATTGCTCCGAGAGCTCCCGATTCTGTCGTTCCTCGGCCCGCATGGATTCGGCCACCAGTCGACGTCGTACATCGAGCAGAAGTTGAACCCGTGCCGCCCGCCGGGCGAGCGTGAAAGACAGCGCGGTGATGGCCACGGTCAGCCACAGTAGACAACCGACCTGGACGTAGACCACATCTGGAACCTGTTCCATCGCCTCGTCGCGGTGCGCGTAGACAACCCACGCCAGCAGATAGCCCAACGATGCGGCCAAGCCCAGCGCCCCGGTTATCAGAGGATTGTCGAGAAAGGCCACCGAGATCGGCAGTAGGAAGAAGATCGGCAGCAGCGACTTGGTCCCAGCGCCTGATGCGATGCACAGGATGACCACCATCACCACATCGACGCTCGTTGATGCCCACCCGTACCACCAGTGGGTCGGACGCCGCAAAATGAAGATCAGCCACGCGAGTGCACCGACGGCATAGCCAACGAGCGCGGTTGTGAATACCGTTGCCTGCCAATGCGGCACGCCGGTGGAGTGCACTAGTAGCGCGATGAGTGCGATCAACGCAAGTCGCAGAAATGAGCGGATCCGCAGCGGTTCGGCGGTCAGGAAGTCGAGTGCACCGACAACAAGGCGTCGCACGTCAGTCCAGGAGTCCTCGGCGCATCGCCTCGGCAACGGCGGCCGCCCGATCCCCGACGCCGAGTTTCTCGTAGAGCCGCTGAACGTGGGTCTTCACCGTCGAGGGCGCCAGGAACAATCGCTTGGCGATCATTGGGATGCTGCCGCCTTCGGCGATCATGGCGAGCACTTCCCGTTCCCGGGCGCTCAACGTTGGTCCGCTGGGCTCGGCTCGGCGGCGGATTTCACTGGCCAGGCCGGCGGCCAATTGCGGTGCGACCACGTCGCGGCCCTCGGCGCAATCGATTACCGCCTGCACGATCTCCGCGCGAGACGATTCCTTGGGCAGGTATCCCGCGGCGCCCTGCTGCAGCGCGTGGTAAATGATCGCGGCGTCGACATTGGCCGACACCAGCAACACCCGGGTGGGGAGTTCGTCGCGCAGGACTACCGCGGCGACCTGCGCGCCGTCCATGCCGGGCATCTGATGGTCGAGCAGGGCTACCTGCGGTTGATGCTTTCGGATCGCCTCGAGTGCGGACGGGCCGTCCTCGGCGTCGGCGACCACGTCCACCAATCCGCTGCCGGTCAGCGCCCGGATCAGGCCATCACGAAACAGAGGATGGTCATCGGCGACCATTGCCCGCACCTTCTGGTTGTTGAAAGTCTCACGCACCATAGAAATATCGCACAGCGCGACGCGTCAGCTACCACGCCCTTCCGTTGGCGGCGGCTCGATCGGGTCATAGTGGCCGGCCGGCAGGTGATCGGGCGGTTCGATGCGCAGCATGTGCGCCACCGGCACGTCGGTCGAGGAGTGCAGGATGATCGAGAGTGCGATCGTCACGGCGATCAGGTCGAACAGTTTGTCGCCGTTCGGCAGGCCGGCCTGCAGAACGAGCAGCCCGTAGACCACCGACGCGAATCCTTTCGGACCGAACCAGGCAGCGGTCAACCGTTCCGAGCGGGGCATCGGAGTCCGCAGCAGCGACAGCAGCATGGACGCGGGCCGCACCAAGACGATGGCCATTACCGCCAGAAGCCAGCCCTGCCATCCGAGATGAGACAGCCGATCCGGAGTGATCAGGGCCCCGAATACCAACAGCGCGGCAAACTTTGTCAGCTCCGAGAGCAGATCGCCGAATGGCTCGAAGCTCTCCGCGGCAACGTGATCAAGTGTTGCCAACGCCGAGCCGGCCGCGAACGCAGCCAGATAGGGATTGGCGTGCGTCAAGTGACACCCCGCGTAGACCACCACCGCGATCGCGACCGGCCCCAGCGGCTGTAGCCGAGGTTCGGCGGTCAGAATCCTGCTGCGCCAGGCCAGTGCGACAACCACCGCCACACCGATTCCGATGACCAGGCCGAGGACCAACTCCTCGAGTACAACGCCGATATGAGAGTCCTCGTGCTGGGCGGTCGCGAGGAATATCAGGACGAAGGGCAGTGCCAGACCGTCGTTGAGTCCGGACTCCACATTCAGCAGGCGCCGCAGACGCAACGGAACATCGGCCCGGCCCACCAGTGCCGACGCGAACACCGGGTCGGTCGGAGACAGGATCGCACCGAGCAGGAATGCGGTGGGCCAGT
>SYAA01000308.1 GCA_005789055.1 Actinomycetota bacterium | reverse complement strand
CTGGCGATCGAAATTCAAGGTGCCGTGGGCGAAGTTCTGCACTATCCATTGCGGTTCAGCGATCTCGCCACTGGTCGGCAGACCAAGTGCTCCGAGTTCGTAGCCGAGCGAAGCCCACGCCTCATAGATCGCGCCGGTGAGCGGTTGGGCGCCGGTCTGTGGCGACCAGTACATCGCGCCGCGCTCGAACGTGGCGTAGCGGGTGCCTCCGGCTCCGATGGCCTCCGGTGAGGTGGGCATACCCAACGGGCTAAGCGGTCCACCGTCGGCCTCCCACCGGTTCAGGATCGCACCGCCCCGGAGTGACTCGATCACGTCGGGTGGACGATTGAAACCGGCTGCGATGGAACGGATCTCGTCCAGGGTCGCATATCCGGCTTTGCCCGGACACTCGGTGTTGCCCACATCGCGGTGGGCGAAAATCTCGGGCAGTGTCACGGAATTGCCGCCGGGCACCACGGTGTACTGACCGCCGGCAGACTTTAGTTGCACGGTGTTCAGTGGGTTAACGCGGTCGAGGCTCATCCGCCAGCCCAGCAGTCGTCCCGTCGTTTTCACCATGACGTCCGGTGGCGCAACCTCTTCGAAGTCACCGATCAGCGACACACCCCAGACGTCGCGGTTGAAACCGCCGGTGTGAGAACCCAGTACGTCCTTGGTGATCCCGCCGCCCCGGCCCTCAAAAACCTGTCCGTATTTGTCTACCAGAGCGTTGTAGGCGATGTCGCACCATCCAAGCGTGATGGTGTGGTAGGCGTAGATCGAACGGATGATGGCCGCCGAATCCTGCGGCGAGTAGTCATTTCCGGTCGCGGTGTGGTGTAGGACCGCCGCGCGTATTCCACTGCCGTACGAAGGCCCTCCGCATCGCATGCTGGTGCCCGCACCCCATTGGGCGCGGCTGATGATGTTGGGCGGTTGTCCCGGGCCCAGTGTCGCCGTCGGCGGCGTCCATTGGGTTTCCACCGGCGACTGCGGTGGCGTGATCAGCACCGCGGACAGATTCTGCGCGATTGAAGTTTCGGTGTTCGCCGGTATGTATCCGAGTTCCCGGCCGGCGTCGAGACCAGTGTCTGGAGGGGCCACGGTCACGGGTGCGCCCTCGGGGCGAATCACCGCGATCTGCACAGAGGTGGTGCTGCCGACAAAAACGGGGTCGGTGCCGCGGGTGGCTTCACCGAGGTATTCGTCGGAGTTCGATTCCATGTTGTTGGTGCGGTACCAGGGTCCCCAGGACCCGTCCGGGCGCTTGGCCCGTATCCGCGCGGAGGTGTCGCTCAGATCGTTGCCGGTCAACGCAACCATCGAGAAAGGAGTCGACTGGCTGATTTCGCGGACAGTTTCACCGCCGCCCAGGCCGGCGAGTGGTTGCTGGACAAGGACGGTGTCGTCAGCATTCGGAGTGGGCTGACGGTCGCTGCCGCCGTTGATCGCCAGTGGCGCCAACAGCATGGTGGCCGCCACCGCGGTGAAAAGGATCGTCGGTGGTGGACGACGGAACAACACCCCGCCGATGTTACGTATGAGATAGGTGTTGCCAGCGTTGCGACACGGACTAGTGAGGAGCTTGTGACTATTGGTACCTGCAACGACACCGCAGGGGTCTTTGGTATCTCGGCCAGGTGGCCGGACCCGCCCTGCGGTGCCGTTTCGTGCAGGTCTTGGGGATTAGCCCAGCGAGGCGACGCCCGCGGCGGCCTCGACCGCCGGTGCGGCCGCCGCGACCGGCGCAGCTGCGGCCGATGCTGCCGCGCCCTGCATGGCCTGGGTAATCCCCGGCACCAGGACGCCCTTGAGCAGGTCGATCGCCTGGCCGACGCCAAGTTGGTTGGCGGCACTGCTGAGATCGCCGATGATTCCTCCGGAGCTTTCCACCGGAGCCATCGGCATCCCGAGCGACGGGTCACCGAGAATCGGGTAGGTACCGGCCAGCGGTCCTAGCGGAGCGCTGATCGGTTGCTCGATGGGCAAGCCGATGGTTCCGGCGGATGGACTGGTGAGCAAAGGATCCACGCCGATCTGCGGCGTGGTCAGGCCTGGTGTGGTGAGAGCCGGTGTGGTCAGGCCCGGTGTGGTCAGGCCCGGTGTGGTGAGAGCCGGCGTGGTCAGGCCCGGCGTGGTCAGGCCCGGTGTGGTCAGGCCGGGTGTGGTCAGGCCCGGCGTGGTCAGGCCCGGTGTGGTGAGAGCCGGTGTGGTCAGGCCCGGTGTGGTGAGAGCCGGTGTGGTCAGGCCGGGTGTGGTCAGAGCCGGCGTGGTCAGACCGGGTGTGGTCAGGCCCGGATCGGTCAGCGCCGGTGTGGTCAGCGCCGGTGTGGTCAGACCCGGGCTGAGCGGACCGGTCTGCACGGGTTGAGCTCCGGCCGGGCTCAGTCCGGTCGGCAGCGGCGGCAGGTTGATGCCGAATTGCGAGAGACCCTGCTGCAGTGCCGACAGGATTTCATTGGGCAGGTCGGTGACGACCGCCGCCCGGGTGAATTCGCGGTGCTCGGCGGTCGGCTGAGAGCTCAGTCCGATGACGCTGAGAGCTGCGACGGGGGTGGCGACGGCCAGGGCACCAACCGCGCTCATGGCTGTCGAGATCTTGCGTCGACGACGGTTCGGCACGGGAGTCTCCTCTATCTGGACTATGCGGGCGCCCATTTTTGGGACCCGGTTTTCTCGTTATGCACGCTCCGGAATCGACCAGTGCCGGCTCCGAAGCCCACGTACCGATGGTACGGCTGAGGTTTATGGGACTGGAGTGACGATGCTGAATCGTGAGCCAATCGCGACCTTGAGTTCGGGTGCCGCGCGGTCAATTTCACCCGCGACGCCGGGTTCGCGATGGGGTTTGCGCCGTGCGTTTCCGATAACCTAAGCGCCAATGACCTCTTATGACCTGATCGTCGTCGGCTCGGGATTTTTCGGCCTGACCGTTGCCGAACGCGCGGCCAGCCAACTCGGCAAGCGGGTCCTGGTCGTTGAGCGGCGGGCGCATCTCGGCGGTAACGCCTACTCGGAAACCGAACCGCAGACCGGCATCGAGATCCACCGCTACGGCGCCCACCTGTTCCACACCTCGAACACCCGGGTGTGGGACTACGCGCATCAGTTCACCGAGTTCACCGGCTATCAGCACCGGGTATTCGCCATGCACGGTCGGCAGGCCTATCAGTTTCCGATGGGACTCGGTCTGGTGGCCCAATTCTTCGGCCGCTATTACGGCCCCGAGGAAGCGCGTGCGTTGATCGCCGAGCAGGCCGCCGAGATCGACACCGCCGAAGCAAAGAACCTCGAAGAGAAGGCGATCTCGCTCGTCGGTCGCCCGCTCTACGAAGCGTTCGTCAAGGGTTACACCGCCAAGCAGTGGCAGACCGATCCCAAGGAACTGCCCGCCTCGATCATCAGCCGGCTACCCGTTCGCTACACCTTCGATAATCGCTACTTCACCGATACCTACGAAGGACTGCCGGTCGACGGGTACACGGCCTGGCTGACGAAGATGGCTGCCCACGACCTGATCGAGGTGCGCACCCACACCGACTGGTTCGATGTCCGAGAGGAGTTGCGCGCGGCGTCCCCGAAGGCCCCGGTGGTGTACACCGGCCCATTGGACCGCTACTTCGACTATGTCGACGGCAGACTCGGCTGGCGCACCCTGGACTTTGAGGTCGAGGTGCTGCCGTGCGCCGATTTTCAGGGCACCTCCGTGATGAACTACAACGATCCCGACGTGCCCTACACCCGGATTCACGAGTTTCGACACTTTCATCCGGAGCGGGATTACCCCAGCGATCAAACGGTGATCATGCGCGAGTACTCACGGTTCGCCGACGTCGACGACGAGCCCTACTACCCGATCAACACCGACGCCGACCGGGTCCTGCTGGCCCGCTATCGGGACCGCGCCAGGGCGGAGACCTCCGCCGCGAACGTCCTATTCGGTGGCAGGCTTGGCACCTATCAGTACCTAGACATGCACATGGCCATCGCAAGCGCGTTGACCATGTACGACAACATCCTGATGCCTCACCTGCGCGATGGTGCGCCGCTGAAGGCCGACGGCACCGACGAAAGCAGCAACCCATGAGCGAAATCCCCTCGGGGCCGATCTCGGCGGGTGAGTCCCGAGCGGTCAGTCTGCTCGCGAGGGTGATCCTCCCGCGCCCGGGCGAACCGCTCGATGTGCGCAAGCTCTACATCGAGGATTCCGACACCAATTCGCGCCGCTCCCACGCCGTCAGTCGCACCGAGTTGCAGATTGGAGCGGAGTCGGAGGTGTCCTTCGCCACCTACTTCAACGCGTTCCCGGCCAGTTACTGGCGGCGTTGGTCCACGCTGAATTCGGTAGTGCTGCGGGTCGAGTTGACCGGCACCGCGCGCGTGGATGTCTATCGTTCGAAGGCCACCGGTGCGCGCATCAGCGTTGGCGGTGGTGAGGTCGCCAGCCACGACGGATCCGCCCGCGCCGCAACGGAGTTCGAAATCGGGCTTGAGCCGTTCGAAGACGGCGGCTGGATATGGTTCGACATCACCACCGACGCTGAGTCGACAATGCACAGTGCGGGCTGGTACGCGCCGGTTCCGGCACCCGGTAGGGCCAACATCGCCGTGGGGATTCCGACTTTCAATCGCCCCGCCGACTGCGTCAGTGCCTTAGATGCGTTGACGTCGGACCCGTTGGTAGACGAGGTGATCGGGTCGGTGATCGTGACCGACCAGGGCACCGACAAGGCCGCCGCACATCCTGGTTTCGCTGCTGCCGCTGCAGCCCTCGGTCGGCGGCTGTCAGTGCACAACCAGCCCAACCTCGGCGGCTCGGGCGGCTACAGCAGGGTGATGTACGAAGCCCTGAAGAACACCGACTGCGAGCAGATCCTCTTCATGGACGACGACATCCGGATCGAACCGGATTCCATCCTCCGGGCCCTGGCACTGAACAGGTTTGCGAAGGTACCCACCCTCATCGGTGGGCAGATGCTCAATTTGCAGGAGCCGTCGCACCTGCATGTCATGGGTGAGGTGATCAACCGCGCCAATTTCATGTGGACGAATGCGCCACACACCGCCTACGACCACGACTTCGCCAAGTATCCCCTCGCCGGCGACGACGAGGAGGGCCATAGCGCCCTCCTACACAGGCGCATCGACGTTGACTACAACGGCTGGTGGATGTGCATGATCCCCCGCGCGGTGGCCGCGGAACTGGGTCAGCCGCTGCCGCTGTTCATCAAGTGGGATGACGCCGACTACGGATTGCGCGCCGGTGAGCACGGTTACCCGACGGTGACCATGCCAGGGACGGCAATCTGGCACATGGCGTGGAGCGACAAGGATGATGCAATTGACTGGCAGGCCTACTTCCATCTGCGTAATCGGCTGGTGGTATCCGCTCTGCACTGGGATGCGCCGGTCCGTGGACTGCTGGTAAGTTCATGGAAGGCAACCCTGAAACATCTTCTGTGCCTTGAGTATTCGACGGTCGCAATTCAGAACAAGGCGATCGCAGACTTCTTGGCCGGCCCCGAACATATCTTTTCAATTTTGGAATCGGCCCTGCCCGAGGTTCGGGCGCTGCGTCAGGAGTATCCGGATGCCGTCGTGCTATCCGGGGCCACCGCCCTGCCCGGCCCGAGTGGGAGAACCAGGGT
>SYAA01000307.1 GCA_005789055.1 Actinomycetota bacterium | reverse complement strand
TCGGTGATGGGCTTTTTGAATATCGTGCCGAACGTGACCCCGAAGCCGGCGAGGGCTTCGAGGAACTTGGGCAGAGATCTAGGCACGAGCGGCCTCCTTGGTCGGCATCGGTGGCACCGGGAAGGATCCCTCGATCGGTGGTGGCGGCGGGGGAATGTCGCGGCGAATCCGCCTGCCGCGCAGTTTGATCAGTGCCACCACCGCGGCCAGCAGAACCGCGGCGGCGATCAGGTTCGGTACGACGCCGTCGATACCCGCGTTGCGCAGCGCCGCCACGGTCAGGATCCAGACCAATGACACCGGGATCAGCAGCTTCCAGCCGATCGCCATGAACTGGTCGTAACGAAGCCGGGGCAATGTGGCGCGCAGCCACATGAACACGAAGAGGAAGGCCCACACCTTCGCGACGAACCACAGCAGCGGCCACCAACCGGTGTTGGCCGCATCGATCATGCTGATCGGCCACGGTGCCCGCCAGCCGCCGAGGAAAAGGGTGCTCGCCAGCGCCGAGACCGTGGCCATGTTCACGTATTCGGCGAGCATGAACATGGCGAACTTCAGCGACGAATACTCGGTGTGGAAGCCGCCGACGAGTTCGCCCTCCGCCTCCGGGAGGTCGAAGGGCGCACGGTTGGTCTCGCCCACCATCGAGGTCACGTACACCACGAACGACGGCAGCAGCAGGAACACGAACCAGGTGTTGCGCTGGGCCTCGACGATGCCCGACGTCGACATGGTGCCGGCGTAGATGAACACCCCGGCGAAGCACAGCGCCATCGCGATCTCATAGGAGACCACCTGGGCGCTGGACCGCAGACCGCCCAGCAGTGGGTAGACCGAACCGGAGGCCCAGCCGGCCAGCACGATCCCGTACACCCCGATCGAGGTCACCGCCAGCACGTAGAGAACAGCCACCGGAAGGTCGGTCAACTGCAGCGGAGTGTCGTGGCCGAACACCGACACCACCGGACCCAGCGGAATCACGGCGAAGGCCATGATCGCCGGAATCACTGCGATGACCGGCGCCAGCAGATAGATCGGCTTATCCACCCCGGCCGGCGTCAGGCCCTCCTTGAGTGCGAGCTTGACGCCATCGACGAGCGACTGCAGCAATCCGTACGGACCGACCCGGTTGGGCCCGTACCGCATCTGCATGCGACCCAGCAGTTTGCGTTCGACGAGAATCGCCACCAGAACCGTCAGCAGCAGGAAGGCGAACACGGCGACAGCCTTCGCGACCATCAGCCACCACGGGTCGTGGCCGAACACCGCCGGGTCGGGGTAGGTCGACGAAGCGGGGCTTATCAAGGACGTTGGGCTTATCAAGGAAAAGGGAGACATCACAGCGCACCGCCTGAGTTGATGGTCACCACGGCGCCGATAGTCACGCCGAGTTCGCGGTGCACTGCACTACCGGGTGAGTTCAGCGGCAGCCAGACCACGCCGTCTGCCATCTCGGTGATCTCCAATGGCAGGACAATCGAACCACGGGCGGTGGACACCGTCACCGCCTCGCCGTCGGAGGCGCCGATGCCGGCCGCGGTCGCCGCCGACAGCCGCGCCACCACCGGGCGGGCAGTGCCGGCCAGATGGGGTTCGCCGTCCTGCAACCGGCCGGCGTCCAACAACATTCGCCAACCGGCCAGCACCGCTTCACCGCTCTGCAGCGACACCGCGCCGCGCGACGTCGTGGCCTGCCGCGCCTGCCGCGCACCATCCCAGAGGCCCAACCGCGCCATCTCGGCCGCGGCCTGCTCAGCGGTACGGAATCCGAGGTCGATGCCGAGCTCGTCGGCCAGAGTCTGTAGTACCCGCAGGTCCGGCGCGGCATTGGAGGGGAGGGCAGCCTCGAAGGGCCGGCTGCGGCCCTGCCAGTCGGTGAACGAGCCGGCCTTCTCGGTGACGGGTGCCACTGGAAAGACGACGTCGGCCAGCGCGGTCACAGCTGATTCGCGCAACTCCAGGCTGATGACGAACCCGGCCGCCTCGATGGCCGCCAGGGCGGCATCCGGATCGGCCAGGTCGGCGGGCTCGACCCCGCCGATCAGCAGCGTGTCGATCTCGCCGCGGGCAGCGGCCGCCAGCAGAGCGGTGCTGTCACGACCGGGCTCAGAGGGAAGCTCGCCGACGTTCCACAGGTCGCGGACCTGTTGCCGCGCAATCGGATCGGCGACCGGGCGGCCGCCGGGCAGCAGATTCGGCAGACAGCCCGCATCCAGGGCGCCGCGGTCGCCGGCCCGTCGGGGGACCCACGCCAGTCTGGCGCCGGTGGCCTCGGCGAGGCGGGCCGCCGCGGACAGTGCGCCGGGACTGCAGGCCAGCCGTTCCCCGACGAGGATGACGGCCCCGGGCTGATTCAGCGCTGTCTCACCGACGAGTTCGTCCAGCGCGGCCGCTTCACCGCCGGGTGCGGCGGGGATCAACCGGGCGTCGAGTTTGACCGATCCGCGGGAGGCGAACGGCGCGATCGTCCATACCGGCAGAGCGCGTTGGCGAACTGCCTTGCGCAACCGCAGGAAAATGATCGGT
>SYAA01000034.1 GCA_005789055.1 Actinomycetota bacterium | reverse complement strand
GACACCGTCGAGCACGCATGGCTTCCCAAGACCGGGTGTAATCAGACCTGCGTCAGCGCGGGACTCGACCAACCGGGGCACCGAATGCTGGAAGGTATTCGGGTTGCCCGCCGGCTGGCATCGGCACTGGTGGTGTTTCCCACGCTGCTGGTGCTGGCGATACCGCTGCCCGGGCGGCAGCATGTCCAGCGACTGTACTGCCGGACGATGTTGCGCTGTCTTGGCGTTCGAATCACCCTGTCCGGCAACCCGATCCGCAACGTGCCGGGTGTACTTGTGGTGAGCAACCACGTGTCGTGGGTGGATGTATTCGCGATCGGGGCGGTGATCCCGGGTTCTTTCGTTGCTCGCGCCGATCTCGTTGACTGGCCGGGCCTGGGCCTTGCCGTACGACTGATGAACATCATCCCGATCGAACGCGGCAGTCTGCGACTGCTGCCCGAGGTGGTGAGTGCAGTGGCCCAGCGGTTGCGGGCCGGAGGCACCGTCGTCGCGTTCCCCGAGGGCACCACCTGGTGTGGTCCTGATTCGGGGCCGTTTCGGCCGGCAATGTTCCAGGCGGCCGTCGACACCGGACGGCCGGTGCAACCCCTGCGGCTGGCCTATCGCCATCGCGACGGCCGAACCTCGACCGCAACCGCGTTCCTCGGCGAGGACTCCCTGTGGGCGTCGATCAAGCGGATCGCCCGGGCCCGACACACGATCGTCGGCGTCGAGGTGCAATCCCTGCAGTTGCCCGGGTCCGGTCGGCGTGATCTCGCGGCCCGCTGCGAGATTGCCGTGCGCGGCCGCCGACACGGCGATCACCTCCCCGAACTGGCGATCGGCGCCTAACCGGCGACGCGGCCGGGCCAACGGCCCGGACCCGGCCGGTATCCTGAACGAGCCATGAGCGATACCCGGTCGGTCTATCTCGACCACGCCGCGTCCACCCCGATGCACCTCGAAGCCATCGAGGCGATGACGGCCGCACTGGCGTCGGTCGGCAACGCCTCCTCGCTGCACACCGCCGGCCGCACCGCTCGGCGCCGAGTCGAAGAGGCGCGCGAGGCGCTCGCCGCCCGACTGGGCGCCCGCCCGTCGGAAGTCATCTTCACCGCCGGCGGCACCGACAGCGACAACCTGGCCATCAAGGGCATCTACTGGGCCCGCCGCGATGATGACCCGACGCGGCGGCGCATCATCACCACCGCCGTTGAACACCACGCGGTGCTCGACGCGGTCGAGTGGCTGGCCGAACACGACGATGCCGCGGTGACGTTCCTGCCCACCCGCCCGGATGGTTCGGTGACACCCGGGGCTTTGCGCCAAGCCCTGGGCGACCACGACGATGTCGCGCTGGTCTCGATCATGTGGGCTAACAACGAGGTCGGCACCATCATGGAGATCGCCGAGTCGGCCGCGATCGCCGCCGAATTCGATGTGCCCATGCACAGCGACGCCGTGCAGGCGATCGGCCAGGTGCCCCTCGACTTCACGGCCAGCGGTCTGTCGGCGCTGAGCATCACCGCCCACAAATTCGGCGGACCCACCGGAGTCGGGGCGCTGTTGCTGCGCCGCGATGTTGCCTGCGTGCCGCTGCTGCACGGTGGCGGCCAGGAACGCGACGTTCGCTCCGGCACCATCGACGTGGCCGGCGCCGTCGCGATGGCCACGGCCGCGGACATCGCCGTCGAATCCCTGGACGCCAGCGCAACCCGGCTTCGTGGCCTCCGAGATCGACTCATCGACGGTGTGCTGAACAGCATCGACGATGCTGCGCTCAACGGCCCCCGCGGCCTGGATCGACTACCGGGCAACGCCCACTTCACCTTCGACGGTTGCGAGGGTGATTCACTGCTGATGCTCCTGGACGCCAACGGAATCGAATGCTCGACGGGATCAGCCTGCACGGCCGGAGTCGCTCGGCCGTCGCACGTGCTGGTCGCGATGGGCGCTGACGCCCAGCGGGCGCGCGGGTCATTGCGGCTGTCCCTGGGCCACACCAGCACCGAGGACGACGTGGACGCGGTGCTGCGGGTGCTGCCCACGGTGGTGGCGCGAGCACGCCAGGCCGCGCTCGCCAGTTCCGCCACCGGTGGCCCGTGATGGGGGAGGGACCGCGATGAGGGTGCTGGCCGCGATGAGTGGTGGCGTGGACTCCTCGGTGGCTGCCGCCCGGATGGTCGATGCCGGACATGAGGTGGTCGGCGTGCACCTGGCGCTCTCGCCGGAGCCGGGCACGCTGCGGACCGGGTCGCGCGGATGTTGCTCCAAAGAAGATGCCGCCGACGCTCGCCGCGTGGCCGACATCCTCGGGATCCCGTTCTACGTCTGGGATTTCGCCGACCGCTTTGAACGCGACGTCATCGAAGACTTTGTTGACTCCTACGCGCGCGGCGAGACCCCAAACCCGTGCGTGCGGTGCAATGAACGGATCAAATTCTCCGCGCTGTCCGCCAAGGCGCTGGCACTGGGCTTTGACGCGGTGGCCACCGGTCATTACGCCCGACTGTCCGAGGGCCGGTTGCGACGGGCCGTCGACCCCGACAAGGATCAG
>SYAA01000306.1 GCA_005789055.1 Actinomycetota bacterium | reverse complement strand
TGGGATGACCTGTGGCTCAACGAGTCCTTCGCCACCTTCGCCTCGGTACTCTGCCAAGCCGACGCGACCGAATACAGCGAGGCGTGGACGACATTCGCCAACGTGGAGAAGTCGTGGGCCTACCGTCAGGACCAGTTGCCGTCGACCCATCCGATCGCCGCCGACATTCCGGATCTGCACGCCGTGGCGGTGAACTTCGACGGCATCACCTACGCCAAAGGCGCCAGCGTCCTCAAGCAACTCGTGGCCTACGTCGGTCTGGAGCACTTCCTGGCCGGACTGCGGGACTACTTCGCCGCGCACGCATTCGGCAACGCCACCTTCGATGACCTGCTCGGCGCTTTGGAACGCGCATCCGGCCGCGACCTGTCGGACTGGGGTCGGCAGTGGCTCAAGACCACCGGTCTGAACACCCTGCGCGCCGACTTCGACGTCGATGCCGACGGTAAATTCACCCGGTTCGCCATCACTCAGGGCGGCGCCACACCGGGCGCCGGCGAGACCCGGGTGCACCGGCTTGCGGTCGGCATCTATGACGATGCGCACGGCAAGCTGGTCCGGGTACACCGCGAAGAATTCGACGTGGCCGGCCCGGTCACCGAAGTGCCTGCGCTCCGCGGTGTTCCGCGCGGCAAGCTGGTTCTGGTCAACGATGACGACCTGACCTACTGCTCGATGCGTCTGGATCCGGAGTCGCTGCGGGTCGCCACCGACCGCATCACCGACATCGCTGAACCCCTCCCCCGGACGCTGTTGTGGTCGGCGGCCTGGGAGATGACGCGTGACGCGGAACTGAAGGCACGCGACTTCGTCGCCCTAGTGATGCGCGGCGTCGAGGCCGAAACCGAGGTGGGCGTGGCACAGCGACTGCTCATGCAGGCCCAGAGCGCACTGAACTCCTATGCCGAGCCGGGTTGGGCCCGCACCCGGGGCAGGCCAGCGTTCGCCGACCGGTTGGTGGAGTTGGCCCGCGCCGCCGAACCGGGCTCGGACCATCAACTGGCGTACACGAACGCGCTGTGCTCGTCGGTGCTCTCGGCGCACCATCTCGTGTTGCTCGCCGACCTACTGGATCGCGGTCCGGATGAGTGCGGTCTGGCCGGACTCGACATCGACACCGATCTGCGGTGGCGGATCGTCACAGCGTTGGCCGCCGGCGGACACATCGATGCCGACGGCCCGCACACGCCGTTCATCGACGCCGAGGCGATGCGCGACCCCACCGCGGCCGGCAAGCGCCATGCCGCCACGGCGGCGGCAGCCCGCCCACAGGCCGAGGTCAAGCAGCGGGCCTGGCGGGAAGTGATCGAGGATGACACCCTGCCCAATGCCACCGCGAGGGCTATCGTCACCGGCTGGGCCCAACCCAGCCAGGGTGATGTGCTGGAGCCCTTCACCGCGACGTACTTCCAGGCGATCGGCGGGCTGTGGGAACGACGCTCCAGCGAGGTGGCGCAGACGGTGGTGGTCGGCCTGTATCCGTCGTGGGACGTCAGTCCCGCCGGGTTGGCCGCCGCGGACAAGTTCCTTGGCGGCGAACTGCCCGCGGCACTGCGCAGGCTGGTCCTCGAGGGCAGAGCCGGGGTCGAACGCGCGGTGCGGGCACGGGCCTTCGACGGCGCCGACTAGGCCCGGGCGATCCCGGCCGCCATTACCTGGAGGGCACTAACCAGTCCTCCGACCAGATCGCCCTCCCGCAACGCCGCCGCCGCCGTCACGACACCCCGCGGCGCGGACGACTCAACTCCGCGTCCGCGCACACCGCTGCCGTACACGACCTCGATCGCACGTTGGTCCGGGGACACCGCCAGCAGGACGGCGTTGGCGGCGGTCGGTACGGATCCGAGGATCTCACGCGCGCGGGCGGCGGTGTCGGCCCCCAGATCCCCGATGTAGACCGCGAATCGTGCGCGGGATCGCCGGGTGGCGTTGGTCAGCGCCGTGTCGAGTTCGATGAGTTGCCGATCCGGAAACGGGTACTGCACCGCGGCCCGAGCGGGGTCGCGAACACCGGAGATACGCCCACCGGCGGTCACCACCCAGCCCGGCGGAAGATCACCAGCGGCCACTTACCCCACCGCCCAGGTCGGCTCCGGCCCGCTGCCCGCTAGGCACCACCTCGTCGGTTGCGGCCCAGAGGATCGGCGCGTGCGTCCACGGCTGCGGTATCGACGCGGGTCGGCGGCCAAGCAGCGCCCCAACACGGTGAATAAGGATTCCAAACCGTTCTCTCACGCCGCTTACCGTAGTGCAGGCGTCAGCCGGCACCCTCGTCACCGTGCAGGCGTCAGGCGGCACCCTCGTCGAGATAGCGCTCCCACGCCGGGTCGAGTTCCTTGACGGCGCACAACAGCCGCCAGTGCTGGCCCCTCGGCGGAGTCGGCACGAGGCGCAGCGTCCAGCCCAACTCGTTCAGCAGTCTGTCGGCCTTGCGGTGATTACATCCGGAGCAGGCCGCGACACAGTTCTCCCAGGTGTGTTCCCCGCCCCGACTGCGCGGCACCACGTGATCGACGGTGTCAGCCTTGCCGCCGCAGTAGGCGCAGCGGAACCGGTCCCGGTGCATCAGCGCCGCGCGGGTCAACGGGATACGGGCCCGGTAGGGCACCCGGACGTAGCTGCGCAGTCGGATCACCGACGGCACCGCAATCGCCCGGGTGGCCGAATGAATCACCGGCCCGGCCGGATCGTCGTGCACCACGTCAGCCTTGCCGCACAGCACCATCACCACAGCTCGGCGGATCGGCAGCGCAGTTAGCGGCTCGTAGGTCGAGTTCAGCAGTAGCACCCGTCGCCGCCCCCAGACCGACGCCGGCGACGGGGCAGGCCGGGTATCGACACCGGATTGGCCAGAACCGGATTGGGCCGAACCGGGCCCGACCGAACTGGGCCCGACCGAACCCGCCGCGGCGTGGGGACCGCGGTTCCGTCTGCGCTGCGCCATGCATCCTCCGGCTTTCAGTTCACCATGGATCGGTGCCGACCGCACGCGTATTTGCACCGTGTTCACGCTCACGTCAGGCGATGCTTCAAGATGATGGGGTGGCCGATACCCCGCAGACCTTTTACGACGCGGTCGGCGGTGCGGAGACGTTCCGCGCCATCGTGTCGCGCTTCTATGAACTGGTCAGCACCGACGAGGTGCTGCTACCGCTCTACCCCGCGGATGATCTGGACGGCGCACAGGACCGGCTGCGGATGTTCCTCGAGCAGTACTGGGGTGGCCCGCGGACCTACTCTGATCAGCGTGGTCACCCGCGATTGAGGATGCGGCACGCGGAGTTCCGGATCGGCTTCATCGAGCGCGACGCCTGGTTGCGCTGCATGCACACCGCGGTCGACTC
>SYAA01000305.1 GCA_005789055.1 Actinomycetota bacterium | reverse complement strand
CGCGCGGCCACCGCCTGATTGTCACCGGTCAACAGCATCGGGGTGATGCCCAGCGCCTTGAGTTCGGCGATCGCCTCGGCGCTGGTGGGCTTGATCGCGTCGGCAAGCCGGATCACCCCGCGGCGGGCGCCGCCCCAGCTCACCTCCACGCTGGTGCGGCCATCGGAATCGGCGGCGCGCGTCACCCGGACCGCCGTGCCGTCCACCATCCCACTGACCCCGGTCCCGGGATCGTTGACGAAATCGGTGACCGGGACGAGCGTCAGACCCCGTTCGTGCGCCGCGGTGACGATCGCCGCCGCGACCGGATGCTCGGAGGCGGCCTCCACCGCCGCCGCACGCCTCAGCACCACGTCGGCGTCCTCGCCGGGCTGCGCCTCGACGGCACCGACCGTCATCCGGCCGGTCGTGATGGTGCCGGTCTTGTCCAGCACGACGGTGTCGATGCCGCCCGCCGTCTCCAGCACCTGAGGTCTCTTGATCAGCACCCCCAGTTGAGCGCCACGGCCGGTGCCGACCAGGATCGCCGTCGGCGTGGCCAGACCCAGCGCACACGGGCCGGCGATGCTCAGTCCCGCGACCGCCGCGGTGAATGCGGCGATCACCGAGTGCCCGGTCAACAGCCAGCCGGCCAAGGTGACCGCGGCGATCACCAGGACGGCGGGAACGAACACCGCCGACACCCGATCAGCCAGGCGCTGAATGGAGGCCTTACCGGTCTGCGCGTCGACAACCATCCGGGCCATCCGGGCGAGTTGAGTGTCGGCACCAACCCTGCTGGCGCGCACCAGGATCCGGCCGTAGGTGTTGAGGGCACCGCCGAGCACCGAGTCGCCCGTCGACACGTCGGCCGGGACTGATTCACCAGTCATCGCTGAGGTATCCAGTGCCGACGCGCCGTCGATCACGACACCATCGGTGGCGACCCGCTCACCGGGCCGCACCACGATCACGTCGCCGACGGCAAGTTCGCCGGCGGGAATCCGCACCTCGGTGCCGTCGCGCACGACGGTGGCCTCCTTGGCGCCCAGCGACAGCAGTGCGCGCAGCGCCGAACCGGCCGCGCGCTTGGCCTTGGCTTCGGAGTAGCGGCCGGCGAGCAGAAAGACAGTGACCGCAGCCGCGACTTCGAAGTAGACGTGACCCGAGCCGTGCCCGTGCCCCGTCGACCCGGTGATCACGACGAACGCCGACCACAGGTAGGCGGCCAGGGTTCCGATCGACACCAGGGTGTCCATCGTGGAGGAGCGGTGCCGGGCGCTGTTGTATGCCGCGGCATGGAAGGGGTACCCGCCCCAGAACACGATCGGTGTCGCCAATGCCAGAACCACCCACTGCCAACCGGGGAACTGCCAGGGAGTCACCATCGACAGCGCCACCACCGGTACGGCGAGGATGGCGGAGCCGATCAGCCGGGGCCGTAACTGCTCCTCGGGCAGATCGTGGTTCATGTGGTCGCCGTGGTCGCCGTGGTCGCCGTGGTCGCCGTGTTCCATGGGTGAGTGGTGCGCATGGTCGATCACCGAGGCGCGGTAACCGGTGGAGGCGACCGCGCGGATCAGGGCATCGGTGCCCACCGCGGGATCATGCTCGACATGGGCCTGTTCGACCGCGAAGTTGACGGTGGCCGCCACCCCGTCGAGACCGTTGAGGCCGCCTTCGATTTTCGCGGCGCAGGACGCGCAGGTCATCCCGGTCAGCCGCAGGTCCGTGATCGTCATGATCCGGATTATACCCCTAGGGGGTATGTGTGTCGAGGGTGATCTGCGGTGCCCGCCGCCGCAGCCCGGCCACGCCATAGATCGCCAGGACGCCGGCCGCGGTGGCCAGGACCAGGCCTAGAACCATCATCGGTGGGTCATAGACCACCGAGACGGTAGACGGCTGCCCCTCGGTCACCGGAGCCACCTCGACCAGGCTCCTGACCTGCGCCCAGCACAGCGCCGCACCCGCCGCTGCGAACAGGGCGGCGATGAGCTGTACGACGTTGCGTACCGGGGCTTTGTCGGGCGCCATGATCGTGCCGGGGGCCGCCATCAGGACTCGACAAGTTGGGTCAGCGCGGCCCGCAACGCCTCATCATCACGAGCCCAGGCCTGCGCGGTGCGGTCGTTTGCCAACTTCAGCCCGATCCCGGTGCGGCCTTTGGGCACGCCGTTCAGTTCGCCGAGGGTGCGGGCCTCCTGCCATGGCTCGATCGGCTCGCCGGATTTCACCGAGTGCTCGGCCTCCGGGTACACCAGCAGAATCTGGCCGATGGGCAGCGTCTCGGTGCCCTGACGCAAGGTCTGGGCGGTCAGTTCCACACTGGTATGCAGCCGTGCCGCCCGGACCTGCAGGGCCAGCACCGAGCACATCGTCACCAGGAAGAACAGCGGCACGGTAGCGCGGAAACCGAGACCGGCGCCGTACTGAACGAAGACCATCGCAAGCCCCCCCGCCACGCCCAACCACAGCCAGTGCCAACTTGCCCCGTTCTCGTAGAACAGCACGGGGCTGTCCGGTTCGGGGCCGTCGGGTTCGGGGCTGTCCGGTTCAGGGCCGTCGGGTAGTGATTCGCTCGCAGTCATGATCGGCAAAAGCCTATCGCCCGCTCAGCGGGTGAAGAACCCCTGCGAATCGGGGCGGTGCAGCAGGTAGGTACCGCCGCCGATGAGCACGGATCCGATGATGCCGGTCACGGCGAACACCACCGCGCCCGTCGGTTCACGCGCCGCACCCAGCAGGCTGGCCAGCGTGTAGAAGATGGTGGCCAGGCCGCCGCCGGTCAGCAGCGAGCGAGCCCAGCGGTACCCGGAACGCATCAGGACCAGCAAGGTCACCACGACAGCGCCCACGGCCAGGATGAACGCGATGCCGAGGATGCCCAGATACTTCGAACCGGCGGCCTTGGCGGCGTCCGCGGCGGTGGCGGTGGTGACGACGTCGACGATCTGTCCGACCAGCAGCAGCGACAGCGCCGCCATCCACAGCCAAAAACCGGTGTCGACGTCGGCGGGCCGACTCGGGGTACCGGCTGGCGGTGGCGCGGTCACGCCAGCCACCCTGCCGCGTCGGCGGCGAAGTAGGTCAGCACGATGTCGGCGCCGGCCCGGCGGATGCTGATCAATGACTCCAGCGCGGCGGCGCGATGGTCGATCCAGCCGTGTGCGGCCGCGGCGGCGATCATCGCGTACTCACCGGAGACCTGATACGCCGCCACCGGTACCGGAGAGATCTCCGCAGCGGCGCGCACGATGTCGAGATAGGCCATCGCCGGCTTGACCATGATGATGTCGGCGCCCTCGGCGACGTCGAGGCTGATCTCCCGCATCGCCTCACGGGCGTTACCGGTGTCCTGCTGATAGGTCCGCCGGTCACCGGTCAGTCCCGAGGCAACCGCTTCCCGGAAGGGCCCATAGAACGCCGAGGCGAACTTCGCCGCATAGGCCAGGATCGCCACGTGCGTATGACCGGCCGCGTCAAGCCCGGCACGGATTGCGGCCACCTGACCGTCCATCATGCCGCTGGGACCGACGACGTGCGCACCCGCGTTCGCTTGGGCGACAGCGAGTTTGACGTACTGGGCGTTGGTGGCGTCGTTGTCGACCCGGCCCGATTCATCGACGATTCCGCAGTGGCCGTGGTCGGTGAACTCATCGAGGCAGGTATCGGCCATGACGACCGTGGCGTCGCCGAGGTCCGCGGCCAGGTCGGCAAGCGCACGATTGAGAATCCCGTCGGGACGCAGACCAATCGAGCCGGCTGCATCCTTATCGTCCTCGCGCGGCACACCGAAGATCATCAGTCCGCCGACGCCGGCTGCGACGGCATCAGCGGCAGCAGCACGAAGTGATGCCCGGGTGTGCTGAACAACACCGGGCATGGCGGAAATCGGCCGAGGCTCGTCGATACCGTCAGCGACAAACATCGGCAGCACCAAATGCCTTGGTTCCAAGGAGGTTTGGGCTACCAAACGGCGCATGGCCGCAGTGGACCGCAGCCGGCGCGGACGTTCGGCGGGAAACGACATGGCGGCAGCCGTTGCCCTACCGGCGCCGACTCTTCTTGCGCGGCGGGGGCAGCGCGCCCTCTGCGCGCAACCGCGCGGCATGCTCGGCCAGCGCGTCGACCAGTGGGCCGACGGCAGCGGTTTCCGGTTGAACGTCGACGCGCAAACCGAATTCGGCGGCGGTCTCGGCAGTCTTGGGGCCGATGCACGCGACAATGGTGCGCGAGTGCGGCTTGCCGGCGATTCCAACGAGATTGCGCACCGTCGAGGAGGAGGTGAAGCAGACCGCGTCGAATCCACCGGTCTTGATCATCTCCCGGGTCTCGGCCGGCGGCGGCGCGGCGCGCACCGTGCGGTAGGCCGTGACGTCCTCGATCTCCCAGCCGCGCTCGCGCAGTCCCTCCGAGAGGGTTTCGGTGGCGATGTCGGCGCGCGGCAGCAGCACCCGGTTGACCGGATCGAAAATGCTGTCGTAGTCGGGGAAATCGTCGAGCAGGCCCAGCGAGGACTGCTCACCGGAGGGCACCAACTCGGGGCTGATGCCGAAGGCCCGAACCCGTTCGGCCGTCGCTTCACCCACGCAGGCGATCTTCACACCGGAGAACGCCCGCGCATCGAGGCCGAACTCGGCGAACTTCTCCCACACCGCGCGCACGGCGTTGGTCGAGGTGAACACCACCCACTGGAAGCGCCCATCGACCAAACCTTTGACGGCCCGCTCCATCTGGGCGGGGCTGCGCGGCGGTTCGACGGCGATAGTCGGCACCTCCACCGGCAGCGCGCCGTGGGCAGTCAGGCGGTCGCTCATCTCACCGGCCTGGTCCTTCGTCCGTGGTACCAGCACCGTCCAGCCGTAAAGCGCCCTGCTCTCCCACCAGTTCAGCTTGGCCCGGCTAGTCACGGTGCGACCGATGGTCACCACCAGCGGACCGGCCATTGGGCCGGCCGGGTCGCCGGCACCCGGCGCGGTGCGATCGGTCAGCCCACGCAGGGTCGACTCCACCGAACGCTGCGCGCAACTAGTGCCCTCGGCGGTCACCACGCACGGCGTCGACTCGGACAGGCCGAACTCGATGAGTGTGCGGGCCGCCTCGGCCAGGTGCGAGACCGTGGCGGTGAGGATCAGTGGACCGGGTGCAGCGGCCAGTGCCGCCCAGTCCACCTCGCCGCGGACGTCGGCGACGGTGTGGGTGGATCCCAGCGGCAAGCCGGCGTAGGTCGGCACGGCGACGGTGGCCGGCAGGCCGGGCACGATGTCGAAGGCCAGGCTGGTCCGCGACACCGCGTTGACCTCGGTGATGACCGAATCGACCGAGAGTGGGTCGCCGGCGACGAGACGCACGACGTCGGCGCCGGACCTCGCCTCGGCGAGCAGGATCTTGGCGACCTCAGCCGGCTCACCCAGTGCGGGCCGGATGTCCGGGCCGGCCGCGACCATCTGTTCGGTCGGGTCCGCGCCATCAGCATCTCCGCTCGGCGCCGGTGCCGGACCCACCGCGGGCCCGAGTGCACTGCCGACGACGTTGAGCACGGCCGCAGGCACATCCGGATCGGTGAATACACACGTGGCGTTGGCCAGCACGGTGCGCGCGCGTGTCGTCAGCAGACCGGGGTCCCCCGGTCCCGACCCGACGAACGTGATGCGTCCCGGCCTCGGCTTGCGCCCGCGGCCACTCCCGCTAGCAGTCATCTCCACTCCCGCCTACCGCTCATCGCGGCCGGCCGACATGACTTCCCGCGCGCCCAACTCGAACAACTCCGCGGCCACTCGCAGCCCAAGTGCTGCGGGCCGGCCGGGGTCGCCGATGCCGGACGCACGGATCACCTCGGATCCGTCCACCGCCGCCACGCATCCGCGCAGCGACATCTCGTCGAAGACACGGCCGTCCTCATCGATGGACTCGACCACTTCGGCGATCGCGCCCACCGGTGCGGAGCAACCCGCCTCCAGTTCGGCCAACAGGGTTCGCTCCGCGGTGACCGCGGCGCGCGTGTCGGGGTCATCGAACCCCGCCAGCATCGCCGCGAGCCCGGAATCACCCGCGCGACACTCGATCGCGAGCGCTCCCTGGGCCGGCGCCGGCAGCATCTGCACCGGCTCCAGCGTCTCGGTGACGTCACCGAGACGACCGATGCGAGCCAGACCCGCACGGGCCACCACAATGGCGTCGAGATCACCGCTGCTTACCCTGTTCAACCTGGTGTCAAGGTTGCCTCGTAGGGGGCGGATTTCCAAACCGAGACCCAGTGCTCTAAGCTGCGCGGCCCTTCGGACCGACGAGGTACCGATCACCGAACCCGGTGGCAGCTCTCCGAGCACCAGGTTATCGCGGGCCACCAGGGCGTCGCGGGCGTCCTCCCGGCGCGGTACGGCCGCGATGAGGAAACGCTCGTCAGCGGCGGTCGGCAGGTCTTTGTAGGAGTGCACGGCCATGTCAACCTCGCCGGCGGCGATCGCCGTCCGCAAGGCCGCGGTGAACACGCCCACGCCGATCTCAGCCACCGGCCCGGCCGATAGGTCACCGGCGGTGGTGATGATCACCAGTTCGGCCCGATGACCGCGCGCGATGAGTTGATCGCGAATCGCTCCGGCCTGGGTGGTGGCCAGCAGACTGCCCCGGGTGCCGATCCGGATGAGCGACTTCTCGTCCCACGATGCGGTCAGCGGAGCACCTCGGGCCGCGCGACGCGGCGGACGCGGTCAGCCGTCCTCAGGGCGAATCCCCTCAGTGCTAATCCCCTCAGGGCGAATCCCCTCAGGGCGAATCCCCTCATGGCGAATCGTCATCCGGCGGCGGAAACTCGCCCCCGGCAACAGCCTCAACCGCCTGCGGATCGAGTCCGAACAGTTCCCGCAACGCCTCGGTGTAGGTGTCGCCGCCGGGCGCGACGGCCAACTGCTTGATCCGCACCGTTGGGGCGTGCAGCAGTTTGTCGACCACCCGCCGGACGGTCCGGGCGACTTCGTCACGCTGGAGGTCATCGAGGCCCGGCAGGCGGTGCTCGAGTCGCAGCAGTTCGGTGTCCACCACCTCGGCAGCCCGCCGGCGCAGCGCGGTGACGGTCGGGGTGACCTCCGCCATCCGCTGACCCGCCAGGTACGCGGCAACCTCGGTCGCGACGATCTCGCGGGCGGCGTCGGTGTGGGCGGCGGCGGCCCGCGCCGCGGGTTCGCGCTGGAGACGTTCCATGTCGATCACGCAGACCCCGGGCAGTCCGGCGACGGCGGCGTCGATATCGCGCGGCATTCCGAGGTCGCAGAGCACCAGTGGTTCGGCGTTCTCATCCCGCTGCGCACCGGCCAGGGCGTGATGCACATCGGCCAGCGTCACCACCGGCCGGACCGCCCCGGTGCAACTGACTGCCAGGTCGGCGGCCGCGAGCGCCGCCGGCAACTCGTCGAGGGTCATCGCCTGCGCACCGACGCCCTGCTCGGCGATGATCTGCACCAGGCGTTGCGCCCGGGGCAGCGACCGGTTGACGACGTTGACATGGCCCACGCCGAGCCGGACCAGCAGAGCGGCCGCCAGGCTGCCCATTGAGCCGGCGCCGATCACGGTCACCGTCCGTCCGGTCAGGGCGGTGTAGGACGGACCCAACTCCGGCCGGTAGAGCCGCTCAGCGGCGATATGCAGCGCCACCGACATCACGCTGGCGCCCGCGGCGGCGATGCCGGTCTCGGCCTGGACCCGCTTTCCGGCCGTCAGCGCCCGTTGCGCGAGGTCGTGCAAGATCCGGCCGACGGATCGCCCGGCCTCGGCCGACGCGTAGGCGCGGCGGACCTGGCCGAGAACCTGCTGTTCACCGATCACCGCACTGTCCAGACCACTGGTCACCGAGAAGAGATGCTCGACGGCGGCCTCGCTGTATCGGACGTAGGCGTGCTTGGTGAGCTCACCCACCGACATCCCGGCGTGGTCCGCCAACACCTGGCTGATCACCGAAAGGCCGCCGTGGAAGGCGTCGACCACGGCGTAGACCTCGACCCGGTTACAGGTGGACAGCAGCATCGCCTCGGTCACCAGTGGTGATTGCAGAACCCGCTCGACCAGCTTGCCCTGCTCGGACTCGTCCGCGGCGAGTTGTTCGAGCACCGCGACCGGTGCGCTGCGATGGGAGACTCCGAAGACTAGGACGCTCACGGCGCGATCACCTGTCTGCTCCCTCGTCGCCCTCCCGGAGGCGAGAGAAGTCGCTCCCCGGAGATCAGAAATTACCCGCAACGGTAATGGCAGCGCCGCGGCCCCGCCAAATCTTTCCGGGAGTTCACCGGTTCGTGATGTCGGCCCGCAAACGCTCCTCGTCGAGATTCCAGTAGCTGTGTTCGCGGCCGTCGAGCAGCACCACCGGCAGCCGGTCGCCGAATTCGGCCCGCAACGCCGTCTCACCGGTGGCCGCCGCGGCGTCGACGTCAATGCTGGATAGGTCGAACCCGAGTTCGGCGGCCAGCACGGCCAGCCGCTCGTACATCTGGGTGCACAGCCCACAACCCTGCCGGGTGAGCAATTTCACCTGCGCCCGAGTCATCCTGACCAGAATCCCACCCGGCTAGTGTCCCACTCACTGGATAGGCCCAGTATCTCGCTCACTGGATAGGCTTAGCGGCATGGGCGAGCGTGACGATGACCGCGAACCGACCGACCTGACCGCCGCGGCCTTCTTCGATGTCGACAACACCCTCGTGCAGGGCTCTTCGCTGGTGCACTTCGGTCGCGGCCTGGCTGCCCGCAAGTACTTCCGGTACGGCGAGGTCTGGAAGTTCATGTACGCACAGGCCAAATTCCAGGTGACGGGCCGGGAGAACAGCGCCGACGTCGCCGAGGGCCGGCGCAAGGCGTTGGCCTTCATCGAGGGCCGCTCCACGGCCGAGTTGAGCATGCTGGGCGAGGAGATCTACGACGAGATCCTCGCCGACAAGATCTGGCCCGGCACCCGCGCGCTGGCGATGGCACACCTCGACGCCGGTCAGCAGGTCTGGCTGGTGACCGCCACCCCGTTCGAGTTGGCCGACGTCATCGCCCGGCGACTGGGGTTGACCGGTGCGATGGGGACGGTGGCCGAATCGGTCGACGGGGTGTTCACCGGCCGCCTACTCGGCGACATCCTGCACGGCTCCGGAAAGGCGCATGCGGTGCGGGCGCTAGCGATCCGTCAGGGACTCAACCTCAAACGGTGCACCGCCTACTCCGACAGCATCAACGACGTGCCGATGCTCTCCCTGGTGGGCACCGCGGTCGCCATCAACCCGGACTCCGAGTTACGCGACGTCGCCCGCGAACGAGGTTGGGAGATCAAGGATTTCCGCACCGCACGCAAAGCAGCCAAGATCGGAGTGCCGTCCGCGCTGGCGATCGGGGCGGTCGGAGGGGCGGTAGCCGCGGCGGTGTCACGCCGCCATGAGCAGGAGTAGACTATTGCCGCGAAGGGCTACCGCGATGGGCTCCCGCGATAAGTTCCCGCGCTAGGCTCCTCCCATGTCTTTCGCCAGCGACATCATCGGGACCCACTATCGCTACCACGACTACTTCCTGGTCGGCCGGGAGAAGATCCGCGAGTACGCGGCCGCGGTCAAATCCGAGGACCCGTTGCACTGCAGTGAAGAGGCCGCCAGGGCCGCCGGTTACCCGGACGTCATCGCACCGTTGACCTTCATCGCTGTCGCGGGCCGTCAGGTGCAATTGGAGATCTTCAAGCAGTTCGACGTCGGGATCAACCTGTCCCGGGTCATTCACCGCGATCAGAAGATCCTGTTCCACCGGCCGGTCTTCGCCGGCGACAAGTTGTATTTCGACTCCTGGCTGGACTCGGTGCTGGAGTCGCACGGCACCGTGATCACCGAGATGCGCAGTGAGGTCACCGACGCCGACGGTCAACCGGTGATCACCACGATCGTGACGATGATCGGCGAAGCCGCGGGTGCGGAGGACAATGCTCTGGTGGCCGCCATCGCGGCCCGGGCACAGGCGCGCCAGAGCGCCGATTGAATCCAGCGCGAGCGGGCCTCAGCCCAGGAAGGTGTTGCGCCGCTGAGCCAGCAGCCCATAGAGCGTCTGCTGAATGGTCTCGCGGACTTGGTCGGTGATCTCGAAGGTGACCAGGGGATCGTCGGCCCCCGTCTCGTCGTAGTCACTGGTGTCGACGGGCGTACCAAATGCGATGTGCCACTTCGACGGTAGAGGCACCAACCCCAGCGGTCCGGCCAGCGGAAACAGCGGGGTGATCGGGAAGTAGGGCACACCGAGCACGCGAGCGAGCAAGGTGACGTCGGCGAGCATCGGGTAAATCTCCTCGGATCCGATGATCGAGCACGGGATGATCGGCGCGCCGGCGCGCAACGCCGCCGAGACGAAACCACCCCGACCGAAGCGTTGCAGTTTGTAGCGGTCGCGGAAGGGCTTACCCAGGCCCTTGTACCCCTCGGGGAACACCGCGGTGAGTTCGCCGCCGGCCAGCAGACGGTTGGCGTCGGCGCTGCACGCCATGGTGTGACCGGCCCTGCGCGCGATCGGACCGACGAACGGCATGTCGAAGACGATGTCGGCGGCGAGCAGTCTCAGGTCACGGTGGGCCGGGTGGTGATCGCGAACGGCCACCGAGAGCATCGGGCCGTCGAACGGCAGGGTGCCGGCGTGGTTGGCGACCACCAGGCCCGCGCCGGTGGATGGCAGGTTTTCGATGCCGCTGACCTCAACTCGGAACCAGGTGTCGTAAAAGAATCGAAGTGCGGGCAGTACGACCGCGTCGTTGTACTGCGGGTCAAAGCCGAACTCGTCCACCGCGTAGTCGCCGGTGAGCCGTTTGCGGATGAAGTCCGCGACTCCGGAGATGCGCTGGGTCACCTCACTCGGTGTCGGCTCGACCGCACCCGCGCGCCGCTGTTCGAACTCCCGTATAACCGCCTCAATTTCCTCGGCGGTACCCGCCGAGGACTTCGGCATCGCGGACGCCCCACGGGGTGCCGCGGCACCGGCGCGGGACCGCGCGCGAGCCGGACCCGTATGCAGGGGAATGACTTTGGCTTTAGACCCACCGGTCTGGGAATTACCGGTTTGGGAATTACCGGTCTGGGAATCACCGGCCACGTCGCTCACCTCCCCCACCGCTGCGCCACCGCAAGTACTCGCCGCTCCACTGAGCTTACCCAGTTCGGGTCGATGATCGGGGTCAGGCCGCGCCCGCGAACGAAGTCGTCGAACGCCTCCAGCGTCGTCCACTTGGGCTCAAAGCCCAACTCGCTGCGCATCCGGGTGGTGTCCATCACCCGGCCGAAGGTGAAGTACGCCAGCTGATCGCGATTGACCTCACCGTTTCTCGTCGCCTTGCGCACCGAATCCACCGCTCCAACCCCCAGCGTCGGCATCGGGAGCGACAGCCGGCCAGCCCGGCGAATCGCCTGCGACATCATGATGATTCCCCTGCCGCCCACATTGAAGGTGCCCGGCGTCCCGGCGAGGGTGGCCCGCTCCAGCGCCCCCAGGGCGTCCTGCTCGTGCAGCAACTGCAGTCGCGCGTCATGACCGAGCACGGTGGGCACCACCGGGCCGGACAGGTAGCGCGCCAGCGCGGTGTCCATCGCCGGACCGATCATGTTGGCCAGCCGCAGGATGGTCAGTGCGACATCGGGTCGCCGCCGGCCCATGGACCGGGCGTAGCCCTCAATGTCCACGCTGTCCCGGGCGAAGCCGTCGCGGGGCGGACGTCTACTACTGCCGTCCTCGGTGTGGACCACCGGATCGTGCGAATGGGATCCATAGATCTCGGAGGTGGACTTCAGCACGACGCGACGCACCGAGGGTGCCTTCTGGCAGGCAGCGAACAACTGCATGGCGCCCATGACGTTGAATTCCTTGAGCGTGGCTCGCCCGCCCGAGCGCGGCACATAGGAGGCGGCGGCCGCGTGCACCACAGTGTCGACATCACTGTTCCGAATCACCTTGGCAATCAAGGGGTTCCGGATGTCGGCGCGAACGAACTCGGCCCGGCCCATCCGCCGCTTAAGATCCTTGCTGGGCGCGATCGCGTCGACGGCGATGATTTTCTCGATCAGCGGGTTCTGCACCAGACGGGCGGTGAGGTAGCCGCCGAGGAACCGGCACGCCCCCGTCACCAGTACCACTTTGGGGTGATCCGGGATGTCGGTGCCTGGCGCGGCGGGTTCCATCAGG
>SYAA01000304.1 GCA_005789055.1 Actinomycetota bacterium | reverse complement strand
TGCGATCGCACCCGAAGCCCCACCGGCACCACCGTCACCACCATTGCCGTCAAGGCCACCGGCGCCACCCGCACCACCGGCACCACCGCGACCGTTCAAGATTCCGGCACGACCGCCAGCGCCACCAGCACCGCCGTCCCCGCCACCGGCATTGCCCGCGCCACCGGAACCACCGAAACCACCGGTGCCCAGCAACGACAAAAAGCCTGTATTCCCACCAGCACCACCCGCACCACCAGCAACACCCACCGTGGTCGCTACAGCACCAGCCCCACCATTGCCGCCATTGCCTAGGAACAACCCACCGCGGCCACCCGCACCACCCGCACCACCATTAACCCCGGCCCCGCCATTGCCGCCATTGCCGAACCAGCCCGCCGCACCGCCGTTACCGCCGGCGAACCCACTACCGCCGCTGCCGATCAAACCGCCGTTGCCGCCATTGCACGCCCCCGTGGTGCACGCCCCTGCATACGACGTATAGCTCCAGCCATTGCCCAGCAAGATGCCGGCGTTCGGGTTAGCAGCGGTTCCATTACCGACGAAGAACCGCAGAATGCTGCCCGGCTGCCACCCCCCGAGGGCCGCCGCACTCGGAGAGCCCACACCCGACACCGACGAGACCGCGGCCGCGGCCGCGGACGGATCAACCGGCGCCCCCGTGCTGACCGCCGCGGACGGGTTCGCCGTCCGCGCGGATCCACTCAACTCACGACGCGCTGCCGCCAACGCCGCCCACGCCAACGGCGCTGCCGCCGGGCCGTCTCCGTTGCCACCGCCGCCCAACCATGCCAACACCGAGCCACCCAGACCGCTGACCCGACCCGACGCCGCCGCGGACATCACCGGCGGCGCCGCCACCGGCGTCGCGGCCACCGCGTCCACCACCGTCGGTCCCGCAGCACCGCCATTGGCTGTTGCCGGTGAATCCTCAACTGCCTCAAACGAATCGGCGTCGACTAGCTGAGCTTGACGCGGCGACACCTCGACCGTCTCCACATTGTCGACGAACCCGGCCTCTCCTGCGGCGCCGGCAACCACCGACTCCGGACGTCCCTGGCGCGCTGCTGACGTCGAACCCGCGCCCGGCAGTCTGACGGCGGAATTGCGGCCATCCGCCACCGCCGGCGAGTCACCCTCGGGCGCCGAGGCCACGTCATCGGAGACGCGTGCTCCGGCGCGCGCGGGAGCCTTCGTCGAGGGATCAGCCGAATCGGCTCCCGAACCACCCCGGCCGGTACGCACCGCACCCCGCGCCGGCTGGGTCGCCGACGACCCCGACGACCCCGACGCATCCGCCGAATCCGATGACCCCGTCGAACCGCCTGACCCCGTCGTATCCGCCAACGCCACCGGCACCGCTACCACCGCCGACCCCACACCCAGCGCCACCGCCAACGCACCCACCCGACCCACGTGAGTGGCGTATCCGCGTGACGCGGACTCCGTCACCGCGCGACGGCCGTACTCGATCGACCGCACCCAACTCCGTCGCCGTTTGGTGGTGTCCGCGGAGGTCGCGTCGGCAGCGTTGCGGGCGGAATCGGCGGCAGTCATCAGTGGGAGGTCCTTCGGAATGTCATCGGGCGGGGGGTAGCGCCTGGCAAATCGTTGCCAGTCTGTCGTTGAGCAAACACTGCGTCAAGCGTGTGCGTGGGTGTTTTCCCGATCCGCCTCCCGAACGTAGCCTCGAGACCAGCGTCCAGGCGAAAAACCGCAGCTCAATGGTGGTCGAACCGCGTGGCGATGTTGACGACGGGGTTGCTGCGCCGATAGGTTGATTCCTTGAGGCCTTCACCGGCAGACATCGAGGGGGTGCGGTGATGTCGAAGTTTGCTCTCACGGCGCCACTGGGCGCAGTCGCCCTCGCAACGGGACTGGCCCTGGCGACTCCCGCCGTCGCGGCGGCGGATGACGCTGCCGGAGCCTCTACCGCCACAACTTCCGACAGCGCTGGGATTTCCGACAGCGCTGAACGCCCCGGTCCGCGCCAGGCAGCCGCGGCCGCGCGCCGGCCGGTCCGGGAGGCGCGGGCGGAAAAAAGCCTCACCCCACCGGAGGTGGCCGCTCCCGAAACCGCCCCGGCGGAGCCGATTAGGCCCAGTGCGGCCAGCATCGCGGCCGACGTCGGACCAGTCCCGAAGTTGGACCGTATTGCCCCACGGCCCAACCGCAGCCAATCGCGGGCGACGCGATCGCCCGCCGATAGCAGCGCGGTACGGGCCGCACTGACGCCCACCAGCCCCGGCTCCAACACCCCGGGCGTCCGAACCCCAAGCCCCAACACCCAGGGCTCATACATCCAGGGCTCAAACACCCCGGACGCCGGGGAAACCAGCGCCGTGCAGTCGGAAGCACTGGCACCTGCGGTCTCGATTGCGACATCCGGCGACCTGAAGCTGCCCGAACCAGCGGTTCTTGCACCGACACCCCGGGTGACGGCCAGCGTGGCTGCGGCGCGCACTCCACGCGCCGCCGCGGCGGCGACCGACCTGCTGTCGGGACTGCTCTCCCCCATCCAGGGGTTGATCGAGGGCGTGGCGCTGCTGGTGCGCCGCACGTTCTTCAACCAGGCACCGTCGGTCAGTCCGGTGCAGATCACCGGACAGAGCGAAGGGCCGATCACCGGCAGTATCGGCGCCTCCGATCCCGAGGGCGACCGGATCGTCTACAGCCTTACCGGCGATCCCCGATACGGCAGCGTTGCGATCGATTCCGCCGGCGGCTACACCTACACGCCCGGCCCGGAATTCACCGGCATCGACACCTTCACCGTCGCGGCCGCCGATCCGGGCTTCCACATCAACCTGCTCGACCTCTTCCGCCCGCCCAGCACCACCGCAAGCGTGGCGGTGCGACAGGGCGTCGGCGCCGGATCGCTGCTGCAGTTCCAGTTCGTCTACGGCAGCGGAAGCCAGCTCTGGTCGCCAGCCGCCCGCAGCTCACTAGAATCGGCGGCGGCCGCACTCGCGGCGTACATCGTGGTGGACTCGCCGGTGGTCGTCACCTTCGATGTCACCGGGGAGTACTTGCCGCTGTCCTCGACGCTCGCGACGGCGGGCAGCGATTTCACCACCGCCGGCCCCGGCTTCCTGCCGACGGTGGTCCAGCACAAAATCCTCACCGGAGTGGACTCCAACGGGTCGGACGCGGACGGCGACATCAACTGGAACTTCGCCCAGAACTGGGCCACCGGCGACTCCATCGCCTACCGCCAGTACGACCTCGAGTCGGTGGCACTGCACGAACTGACCCACACCCTGGGCTTCCTGTCCTACACCGACCAACCGGGATCGAACACCGGCACCACCTGGACGGTATTCGACAGTTTTCTGGTCAACGCCGACGGCACGAAGGTGATCGGCAGCAATTACCTCTGGAAGAACGCCTACACACCGAACCTGACCGGCGGCAACAGCGGACTCTACTTCAGCGGACCCGACGCCGTCGCCGCCTACGGCGGACTCGTACCCCTTTACACTCCCGGCTCCTGGGAGTCCGGCAGTTCGATCTCGCACCTCAACGACCGCACTTTCACCGGCTCGAATCGCAAACTGATGAACGCTCAGGTGTTTTCGGGCCAGGGCATCAGAACGCTCACTCCGGTGGAACTCGGGATCCTCGCCGACCTCGGCTACACCATCGCGCCGCAACCGGGCAGTGCCGCATTGGCTTTCATCGGTGTGTTCTTCCTTCGCCGGTCGCGTAAACGCGAGCAGAGTTAGGGCACGTCCAGCGCAACCACATCTACCGATACGTCGATGACGCTGTGCTCGGAGTCGGTGTAGATGATGCCGCGCAGTGGCGGGATGTCGGCATAGTCACGACCCCACCCCACGGTGATGTAGCGCTCGTCGACGAATTGGTCGTTCGTCGGGTCCAGTCCCAGCCACTGATTCTGTGGCGTCCATACCGCAGCCCAGGCGTGTGTGGCGTCGACACCGAACAGCCGTTCTTTTCCTGGCGGCGGATCGGTGGCCAGATAGCCGGACACGTAGCTCACTGCTAAGCCGTTAGCCCGCAGGCAGGCGATGGCCAGGCGGGCGAAATCCTGGCACACACCGGCGCGCGCCCGAAGGACCTGATCGACTCGGGTGGATACCGTGGTGGATCCGGTACGAAAGGTGAAGTCGTTGAAGATCCGTGTGTTCAGGTCGCGCAGAACCTCGATCAGCGGTCGACCGGGGATGAAGCTCGGCGCGGCGTAATCGACTACCGCACCGGTGATTTCGGCCGGATGGGTGTCCATCGCGAACTCGGTGGCCAGGATGCCGCGACGATCTGACGGACGCGCCGTCTCCCAGGCGGCAAGCGCGGCACCCTCCCGGTAGACCTCCGGTACGGGCGGCACCACGTCGACGACGGACTCACTGACCACCGTGAGCGCGTGATGGCGTTCGGTCACCTGAAAATAGGAGCTGACGTTCCCGTAGGCGTCGCGGCTGGTGGATCGGTCAGCGGGTTCGGGATCGACCGTCAAATCGAAGGACAGACAGCGCTGACGGCGGGTGTCGCGCGGAGTCAGATGCCCGCGGCCATAGGAGTTGGTCACCACACCGGAGTAGCGGTACTCCGTCCGATGGGTGATGCGGTAACGGCGGTTCACGGCAGCACCTGCTGCGGATCCGGCCCCCATAGCGGTTGCATGTCGCCGGGCAGGGACAACTGGGTGCTGGTGATGACATCGGCAAGCTCGAGTAGCCCGCTATGCGTCGCGGCCAGCAACATGTCGAGTTCGGTGCGGTGGCCGGCGGGGTCGACGTCGGCGAACTCACTGGAGTCCAGTCGGCGCAACCTGGCGGTGATGCCCTCGACAATCCGATCGGCTTTGGAGGAACCCGAGGCCGCTGGCATTACGCGAAGGCCGGATCGCAACCGATCCAACTGGTAGATCAGCGACCTGGGGTTAGCGATGTCGAAGAGCAGGAGTTCGGCAACCGCCGGCACGCTGATCTGTCCGAGGTTTCGCCGCCGGTAGACCACCGCAGACTCGCAGGCCACCAGGACTGCTTCGGTGATCGCCTGCTCTGCGCCGGGAACGCGCTGCTGGGTCAGGGTTGCGCGCAGCAGCGCCGTCAACGCCAGTCCACGCTCTATCCGCCTGCCGATGTCGAGCATCGTCCAGCCGGGGTCATGGACCATCGACTCCGCCGTCATGCCCGACAGCGCCAACATGCCGGCCAGCGTCCGCTGCTGGACCCGGGCCAGCGACGTGTCGTCGGAGATCCGGCGTCCGATCCGGTCGATCTGAGTCACGACCTCCTGCTCGGCCAGCGCGCGCTCGACTGCGCCCAGGACCATCCAGGTGTCGTTGGACATCTGATCGCGCACCGCACGCGCTGCCTGGCCGAGTCGCTCGACGGACTGCGCCAACGATCCCGGTCGCGTCCGATCCACCGTCAGCGATCGCATCGTTCGCGGCGCGTCGGGCACCAGATCCGCGTCGGCGTCGTCGGCGACGGCCTTCTCCTCGGTGACGCGGCGCAAGGCGCCGAGCAACACCGGTAGGCATTCGTAGCCCGCGGCGTCGGGTCGATTGCGGAACTCGTGGTAGCGCTCACGGCTGACGATCAGCAGTCGGGCCAGACCTTCGGCGCGTTCCGCGTAGCGCCCGATCCAGAACAGGTCCGAGAGCACCCGCGGCGAGTCAACGAACACCGCACCGCTGGGCAGTTTCACCGACGCGATGGTGATCGAGTGATCGGCGGTGGCCCGCGAGGGCGGTCGCACCCAAACATCTTTGGCCGCGATCTTGGTGAGTCTGGCGGCTCCGGCACCCGGCGCCAGCACGTATCCGAGACCGCCGGCCATGGGGGCGTAGCCGCTGCGCTGGGAGACGGTGAACAACCGAATGCCGACTCCGGCCGCGGACAATGCGCCGGGTACATGGTCGGTGGGTGCCGAAGAGAATTCCGGCGGCTCCTGGCCGACCCACTGCCACGGCGCCGACTCGATCCTCGCAGTCAACTCCGCACGCTGAGCCCCCGACAGGTTCGCCCCCACGATGGTCTCGGTCCCGACGGTCGACTTGATCACCAGAGCAGACAATCGCGCCAGTAGGTGCGAGCGCTCCGAGTCGATGCCGGCCCAATACGATTGCGGCGCGCCCAGGAGCGGTTCCTCCCCCGTTAACAGGTCAGCAAGTTGCGGTAGAAAACGTTGCAGCCCTGCACTTTCCAGTATTCCGCTGCCAAGTCCATTGACCACTGTCACTGCACCGCGGCGCAGTACCTCAACCAGGCCGACGACACCGAGCCTGGAATCCGGGCGCAGGTCCAGGGGATCGGCGTAATCGGCGTCAACGCGGCGCAACACCACATCAACCTGGGTGAGCGTGCCCATCGATCGCATCCACAAGTTGCCGTCGCGCACCACCAGATCAGCGCTCTCGACTAACGGAAAACCCAGAACCGTTGCCAGGTAGGCCTGATCGAACGCGGTCTCGGAGTGAATGCCGGGGCTGAGCACCACCACCACCGGATCCTCGGCAGCCTCCGGGGCGGCGTCGATCAACGCCAGACGCAGCGCCTGGGCGAACGGTGAGACCGGTCTGGGCCGGATCCGTTCGTAGGCGTCCGGGATCGCGCGCGCCACCACTCGTCGGTCCGCAAGTGCGTAGCCGGCACCCGATGGTGCCTGCGTCCAGTCGGCGTTGACGACGAAACGGCCGTCGCCGGCGCGACTGAGGTCACAACCGAGCATGAAGAGTTGATGACGGCCCGGGATCTGGATGCCGCGGACCGCTCGGAGATACCCGGGGTGCCCGAACAACAACTCGGGCGGCAGCGTGCCACTGGTCAGCGAACGTTGCTCACCATAGAGATCGGTGAGGATCGCGTCGAGCAGTCGCGACCGCTGCAACACGCCGGCTTCCAACGTGGTCCAGTCCGGTGCCGACAGCAGCAGCGGGATACCGTCCAGGTGCCAGACGCCCGGCGCTGCCACGTCCCGGTGATCGGTGCCGGCCTCACCGTGCGGGTCGATCTCGATGTAGCCGATGCCGTTGTCGTCGACGAGTCTGCGAACTACCTCCTGGAGCCGATGCAGGCCGTCGCGGCCGCGTTCGGCGATGAGGGCTTCGAGTTCGCGCCAGTCGGCGCGGACGTCGCCGGCAGGTTCGAGAAGTTCGTCGTAGCCGGACCGGTCCGATGTCCCCGAGTCGGCACCGGTGTCGAACAGCGCCTGCTGTGCCAGGCCGGCGCGGTAGCCGGCCAGCAGTCGATCCGGATCCGGCCCGCCGGTACCCGCGTCGGAGCCGGTCGGCGACAGCGACACCAACCCACCTCCTGACTTTCGCCTACCCGGGCCTGACGGCTCGCTCGTCAAACTTACGTCGCCCGGGAACCCGCGCACCCGCCCATACGACTAGTGGGATGCAGGTCGGTACCTGCCTCAACTGGAGGTAAGCGTGGTCACTGTCGAGCGTGCACAACGACGTGGTGAGGCAGCGACCCTGCGCCGCATCTGGCGGCTGCACTTCTGGGTTGGCCTGTTCGCGGCACCGACGCTGCTGCTACTGGCCTGCACCGGTCTGATCATCCTCTACACCCAGCCCCTCGACCTGCTGCTGCATCGCAACCTCACGGTTGTCTCGCAGCCGAATCCAGCTGGCACGGGCACCGCGGGTGTCTCTCTCGATGCCCAGGTCGATACCGCCCGCCAGCAGGTTCCCGCGGACATGATCCTGGACGCGGTGACGCCGCCGGCGGCACCGGACCGATCCACCCAGGTCGACTTCATGGCGCCCGACAACGCGGAGGTGGGCGAGCGCAACGTCACCCAGGTATTCGTCGATCCCTACACCGGTAACTACCTCGGCCAGCGCCGGGAACTGGACGGATTGGTGGGCTGGGCCAACCAATTGCATCGGTTCTTCGGCAACGACGGCCCTACCGTGTCGGTGCCCGCCCTGGGGCACGTCTTCGCGCCGGCGTCCTATCCCGACGCCTCGATGAAGGTGGGCGTGGGAAACCTCATCGTCGAGATGACCGCGGTGTGGATCCTGGTGCTGCTGGCCAGTGGGGTCTTTCTATGGTGGCCCCGGGCCACCGAGCGTGGCAAGCCGCGGTTGGCGATCCGCTGGCGCAAGGGCGGCCGGCTGCGCTGGCGCGACCTGCACGCCACCACCGGAATCCTGCTCTCGGTGGTGTTGATCGGCTACATCGTGTCCGGACTGACGTGGTCGCGGTACTGGGGCGAGAACTGGCGCGCGGTCGCATCGACGGTGACCCCGGGCACCGAGGTGGACGCACCCTCCACCCCGGCCAAGGTCGGCGACTTCGACCGCCTCGGCAGGCGCATCGCGTGGGCGGATAAAGACGACCCGATCTATGCCTCGGATCCGGGGCCCGCAGTGCCGATGACGTTGGGATTTATCGCGATTGATGAGATCGCCAAGTCGGAGAACATGCTGCCGGGGTACTCCATCGTTCCACCCACGGATTACCCGGGTGATACCGCAAACGATGAGACGGTCTACGGCAGTTACACGGTCGTCAACCACTGGCCGCAGAAGCTCTCCGAACAGCGCACCCTTTACCTCGACCAGTTCACCGGCGAGACGGTCGCCAACTCCACCGCCGACCAGGACGGCGCACTGGCACGGATCACCAGTTGGAGTGTGGCCATGCACATGGGCAATCAGTACGGAGTGCTCACCCGCATCCTGGCCACACTGGCGTGCCTGGGTCTGCTGACGAGCATCACCACGGCGATGCTGATGTGGTGGAAGCGCCGGCCGACCGGCGGCACCGGGTTGCCGGGCCGAACCAGCGATGCCCAGCGCGCCGACACCCCGCGCGGGGCGGTGGTCGCGATCGCCGTCGTCGCCACCGCACTGGCCGTGCTGTACCCGTCCTTCGGCGTGACGCTGATCGTGGTGCTGGTGGCGGAGGGGATCCTGTCGGCCGTCCGCAGTCGAGACAGCGCAGTCGGGGCCGAT
>SYAA01000303.1 GCA_005789055.1 Actinomycetota bacterium | reverse complement strand
GACGGCGTCGCCGACTTCCCGCTCTACCCGGTCAATCTGCTCGCCGTCCTCAACGCCACTGCCGGCTTCTGGTACACCCACGGCAGTTACCTGGCGCCGGACGGTCGCAACCCCGATGCACTCCCGAACGGGCTGACCCCCGCCGAACTCGCGGCGGCGATCGCCGACCCGGCGCATCAGCAACGCCTCTCGGGCAGTGACACCACTTACGTGCTCATCCCGACGGTGAATCTCCCGCTGCTGCAACCACTTCGCGAGTTCGGGGCTTTCACCCGCACCGAGTTTCTGACCACCCCGCTGATCGCCCTTATCCAGCCGGCGCTACGCGTCCTCATTGAGACCGGTTACGACCGGTCGATGCCCTACGGCCAGCCGGCACCGTTTCGGCTGATTCCCCGGTTCAACCCGATCACCGTCACCGCCGATCTCATCGACGCGATCGGCCAGGGAATCCGCGACGCCACCGCTACTCCCGGCGCGGCCCCGCAGCCCATGACGACCGTGCGCTACGTTCATTCTGCTGATGTTCCTCGTGCTGATTCCACGCCCGCCCCGATTCGGCTGGCCGCGGCCAGGCCGGCACGCCAGCGTCCCACACCGGCGGCACTGCCATCGCCCGCATCAGCGTCGTCCACCGCGAGTCCGGGCACTGTCGAGAAAGCCGAGCAGCGCCCCGGCCGCAAGACCGCCGGCCGGGGCACGAATCAGTCGATCAGGTCGGCTGCTGCCTGAAGATGCTTGATGGCCTCGCTGACGATGCTGTCGATGAGTTGCGCGCATGACGGCAGGTCCTCGATTATCCCGGTCACCTGGCCTGAGGCCAGCACGCCGGCGCCGGTGCTGCCGTCGACCAGACCGGCCTTGAGCAGCATCGGGGTGTTCGCCGCCATCACCACCTGAGACCAGGTCAGGTCCTTGCCCTTCCGCATGGTCAGGCCATCGCGAATCATGGATGACCACGTCATCTTCGACATCTTCTTGAAGCGGCCGGCGTTGAGCACTGCCGCAGTGAAACCCCGTGCTCGGGAGCCGCTTTCAAGCTTCTCCACCAGACCTGTGCGCAGCACGCGGTGCGGGATTCCGTCAACGCGCGTCGAGACCACGGTCCCGGTCAAATCGGCCTGCAGATAGCGCTGCTTGACGGCGTCCGGGACGGTGGAATCGGATGTGAGCAAAAAGCGCGTTCCCATCGCGACGCCGGCCGCGCCGTAGGACAACGCGGCAGCCAGGCCGCGGCCGTCGAAGAATCCGCCGGCGGCCACCACGGGGATCTCGGTGCCGTCGAGCGCATCCAGAACCGAGGGGAGCAGCAGCGTGGTGGGAACCGGGCCGGTATGCCCACCGCCCTCGCCGCCCTGAACGATCACGGCATCGGCGCCCCACGCCGCAACCTTGCGGGCGTGTTTGGCGGCGCCCACCGAGGGGATTACCACTGAGCCGGCTTCCTTGAGCCGGTTGATGAGCTCCTGCTTGGGCGCCAGGGCAAACGAAGCGACCTTCACACCCTCGCGAATCATCAACTCGACCCGGTCACCGGCGTCGGCGGCGTCGGCGCGGATGTTGACGCCGAAAGGCCGGTCGGTGGCCGACTTCACCTTGGTGATGGCAGTCGCCAACTCGTCGATCGTCATCGTCGCGGCGGCAAGGATGCCCAGTCCACCGGCATTGGCGGTGGCCGACACCAGGCTTGCGCCCGCCACCCAGCCCATGCCGGTCTGGACGACCGGGTGTTCGACGCCGACGAGGCGGGTGAGTGCGGTCTGGATCCTCATGATTTACCTCGATTTTCCTGGGGCAACGTTACTTCTTTATCGCGAAGCGCTTTCGGATCGATTCGCTCACGAATCAGTACGAGTTCATCGGCGGTGGCCAGCCGAGTGCGTACCGCCGTGTCCAGATCGTGCACCTCGAAAGAGGTGTTGGAGGCGACCTCGTCCGGATCGACGCCGGGGTGCAGTGACACCGCCCGCATGGTGTGTCCCGGACCGCCGAAGTCAAAAACTCCGAGGTTGCTCACCACCCGGTACACATTGGTGAAGCGAAACGCGGGATTGCCAGGATCGACCTTGTCCCAACCGATTCCGGACACGATGTCGACGGCATCGCAGAACACCCGCTTGGAGTGGTTACCCACCCAGTAACTTGTCGCGTGATTGATGGTGTTGCCGGGAGCGCCGCGGACTCCGAACATCTGTCTGCTCGGATGCTGCAGTGGGCCGAAGGCGGAAAGGTTCTGGTTGCCGTAGCGGTCGATCTGGTTGGCGCCCATCACCACGTGGCGGCGACCCCAGGCCAGGGTTTCGAAGACTCTTCCGAATGGCATCCAGCCTTCGATGGCACCGGTGGCGCCAATCGCCGGGGTATCGGCGAGCAACCGGGCCTCGCCGTCGGTCAACAGGATGTCCGGGGAGAAGGTGAGTCGGGCCAGGCGAGCGCCGATCGACACGATCGTCGTCATCGGCGAGACCATGATCTCTCCGGCGTCGCGGAACAGTTCCGCGCACGCGATCACACAGACTTCCGGCCTGCTCACCTGGATCACGATGCCTCCGTTGCGAATCGGCGAACAGCAGCCTGATAATCAGCTTCGCTACCCGACAGATAAGTAGCGACGAACTGCGACCATGAAGCTTCCTCGGCAGCGGCCTTTGCGTAGTGTTGCTGGAACTTTTCGTCACGGCCGTAATCTGGTTCGGCGGTCGTGAAATGGGCCCCGCCGGGCGCCTCAATAACAGTGTCAACCATCATTCGGTTCACCAGAAGCGCCTGTGGTGCAACGGATTTGATCAACTCTTCAGTGGGGACGACTTTCTCAACGGAAAGATATCGCCGGTCGGCTGCCATGAGGAAAAGGTCGTCGAAGTAGGGGTCGATGCCAGTGTAGGCCGCATTGCCGTGCGCATCGCCGAGGTTGAGGTGGACGAACGCGGCGTCCAGTCGCAGTGCTGGCATGGCGATGAGTTCCTCGTGACCGGAGTCTCCCTGCGGGCTGGAGCGAAGCGACTCGGGGATAACCGTGGCATAAGGCGATTTCACGGTCTTAAGTTCGCCGTCCCAGAAGTCCGGCACTGAACTGCCCAACCCGGCCCGGATCGGCATAAACGGCAACCGCTGTGCGGCAGCCTGCAGGCCGCAGCGCAGCATTCCCTCATCCATCTCACGGGCGATGATCGCTCCGGTCGTTCGGGCACGCGCGAACCACGGGTCGTAAAACGGCGGAGAGTCCAGCGAGACGAAGCCGTAGTACAGCTTTCGAAGCTTGCCCGCCGAGCACAGCAGGCCGACGTCAGGTCCGCCGTAGCTGACGACGGTCAGGTCGGTGACATCGGTCCGCAAGAGTGCGCGGACGAATGCCATCGGTTTACGCCGCGATCCCCAGCCGCCGATACCGATCGTCATCCCGCTCTCGACCTGCGACACCGCCTCGTCGAGTGTGGTGCGTTTATCCCTCACTGCCTGGCCTTCTTGGTGCCGGCGAACGCATCACGGTGCTCGTCAGAGACGCCGGACAGGTTGAGCTCAAACGTGAAGCCCTGCTCCATCCGGTAACTGGAGTTGACCCGCTGCACGTCGATGAGGTTCAGCGCCTCCTTGGCGGCCCGGATCACCCGGGTGTCCTTCGCCGCGATGTCGCGGGCCACGCGAAGTGCCGACTCGTCGAGATCACTGCGGGGGACGACTTCATGCACTGAACCGAAGTGGTGCAGGGTCGCGGCGTCCACGGTGGCGGCGGTGAAAAACAGCCGCCGCATCATGTGTTGCGGTACCAGCCTCGACAGATGGGTCGCCGCGCCCAGTGCTCCGCGTTCCACCTCGGGCAGCCCGAAGGTCGCATCGTCGGAGGCCACGATTACATCGGCGTTGCCCACCAGCCCGATACCGCCGCCAACGCAGAATCCATTGACCGCTGCCACCACCGGTACCTCGCACTCGTAGACGGCCTTGAATGCCGCGAAGCACCCCCGGTTGGCGTCGATCAGCGCACCAAAGCCTTCGGTTGCCTGCATCTCCTTGATGTCCACGCCGGCATTGAAGCCCCGGCCCTCGGCGCGCAGGATCACCACGTGGGTGCTCATCTCACGGCCGACTGCGGTGATGGTGTCGGCCAACTCGAACCAGCCGCGCGACGGGATTGCGTTGACCGGCGGGTAGTCGACCGTGACCGCGACGATGCCGGGTTCGACGGTGCGCGAGCTGATTGTCATGGGGCACTTTCTGACGGGTCGGATACCAGCAGTACCTAAGCAAGCACTTGCTTGGTACGCTAGCACAGTGATCCAGGCGGTTGGCG
>SYAA01000302.1 GCA_005789055.1 Actinomycetota bacterium | reverse complement strand
TCGGCAACGCAACTCCACTCAGCGGCGGCAGCTGATGAGTCCCTTCGCCGCCGAATACCTCAACACCGTCAGTTCGCTGCTGCGGCGCGTGCACGACGAGCAACTGCCCACGCTCAACGCCGCCGCCGCGCGGATTGCCGATTGCATCATCAGCGGCGGCCTCTGGCATGTGTTCGGCACCGGGCACTCGCAACTGTTGGCGGCCGAACTGTTCTACCGGGCCGGCGGACTCGTGCCGGTGAATGCAATCTTGGATCTGCCGCTCTCGGTGATGGTGAACGCACGGCGCTCCACCTGGCTGGAACGGGTTCCCGGCTATGGCGACCAGGTGCTGGCGGACGAACCAGTGCAGGCCGGTGATGTCGCCCTGGTGATCTCCAATTCCGGCCGCAATGCCGTCCCGATCGACGTCGCCCTCGCCGCCAAGGCGCGCGGCGCTACGGTGCTGGCGCTGACCTCGGTGCAGTTCTCCCGCAGTGTCAGTTCGCGGCACTCCAGCGGGAAAAAGCTGCTCGATTGCGCCGACGTGGTCTTCGACAACTACGGCGCCGACGGCGATGCCGCGGTGCAGATTCCCGGCTGTCCCACCGCGGTGTCGGCCACGTCCACCGTGGTGGGCGGTGCGTTGCTGCAGGCACTGGCGACAGCCACGGTGGCTGAATTGCAGCGTCGGGGCCACTCCGCGCCGGTGTGGCACAGCGCCAATGGCGAGGCAGACGAGCGCGGCAACGCCGCACACATCGCCCGGTATCGGGGCCGGATCAAGCGGCTGTAAAAATTGCCCCGATTTCCGGGTTTAGGGCTTTGAGCTGGACTTATACCGGGCGGTCAGCCGCTTTGCCCGGTTCGCCGGTTAGACAAAGCCGTTGCCATTTCGTAGCCTGATCGAGACCTCTTCCGAGATGGTCTTAGGCACTGGGGACAGGCAGTTCGACGCGGACGACGTCGACGGCAGTCAAAGGATGCGAAGTCTTGAAGTTTTTTCCTACCGTGACCAAATCCGCCGTGATCAAGCAGGTGGCGGGCGTAATCGTCGGAGTCGTGACCCTCAGCGCGGGATGGGGAGGCGCCGCGTTCGCCGAATCCGGGCAGGACGCGATGGCGAGGTTCACAGAGCTCTCCCAGCAAGCTGAGCGGCTGGCCGAGACGATGAATTCAGCCCAGCAGGACCTCGACCGGAAGATGCAACTCCTCGGCGAGGCGGAGCAGCGCCAGGTCGACGATCTGGCCCGACTGGACGCAGCCAGGGCGCAGTTGGCCGGGTACCAGGGCAACGCCGATCGAATCGCCGCCGCCGCCTACATGGGCGGACGTGCCAATGACGTGAATGCGATCCTGACGGCCGCGTCGCCGCAGACCCTGATCGACAACCTGGCCATCCAGCGGACGATGGCAAGTCATATGTCCGAGCAGATGCGAGTCTTCCGGCGCCTCGACAGCGAGGCCCAGGCGATGGCGGCAGCATCGGCGAAGTCCACGGCCGATGCCAGGGTGGCCGTCGACGCGGCCGCTGCCGTGCGTGCGGACCTGCAGAGCAAGCAGTCCCAGTTGCAGACCGAGGTGACCGCAGCTAAGGCAGAGTTCGCTTTGCTTCCCCCCGCCGAACAGGCCGTGCTGACGGTCATGCCGGCGTCGGTCGTGGCGGCACTGGGCCCGATCAGGCCGATCCCCACCGTGGGGATGGGCGGTCTGGTGCCCAACGCGCGTGGCCTCGCGGCGTACATCATGGCCACCTACCCCGGTGTGCGGTCCATTGGCGGTGTGCGCGCGGATTCGCTGCCCGATCACCCGAGTGGTCGCGCGATCGACATCATGCTCGACGACATGGGCCTCGGCGACGTCATCCTCGCCGACATTCACAGTCAGGGGGCCCGCTTCGGAGTCGTCTACACGATGTGGCGGGTGCCGGCCCACTTCGACCACATCCACGTCACGGTCGCCTGACCGCCCTAGGTTACCGTCGGGCCGCGAGGTAGATGGTTGCCGCTGACCGGCCACGGGTGAGCGGGTTGTCAAACCAAACCGACTGGGCCTCGACGTCGATGAAGACCGATTCGAGCATCATCGTGACGTCGTCATCGGGCGGATCGTCGGACCACATGGCGAACACGCCGCCCGGCACGAGACGCAATGATGCCGATCGCAGGCCCTCGCGGGTGTAGAAGTCCGCGTGCGAATCGTGCAGGACGTGCCGGGGCGAGTGGTCGATGTCGAGCAGGATCGCGTCGTAGGTCCGCCCCGGACAGTGCGGATCGAATCCCACCGCGCCCGTTGCGGCGCCGAAGAAATCCGCGCAGACCAGCGCGACGCGGTCGTCGGCGGACAACCCGGCCGTGTCCGGAAGCAGATCGCGCTGATGCCAGTCGATTACCGCATCGCAGTTTTCGATGACGGTCACAGTCCGAACCCGATTGCAGCACAGCGCTTCCTGTGCCGTATAGCCAAGGCCCAGGCCCCCGATGATCACATCCAGGTCTGTTCCCGGTGTGCGGGCCAATCCAAGGCGGGCCAGTTCCCTCTCGGCGACGGTGAACAGGCTTGACCGAAACTGTCTTCGGCGCAAGCCCTCGACTTCAGTCGGGGGATAGCCGATCCCGTTTTCTTGGGTCCGCGTAGCGGGCCGATCTTGTCGTAGTCGAGGTTTATCGTGAGGTTCATGCAGTACCGGTCGACCCGCAAGTCGGTGTTTTCGGTGAAGTACCACGTGATTTGGTGCCCGAAGTACCGCCGCGATGTGTTGCGTGGGCCGATTCAGGCGCGGTTGAAGCAGATCATCGGTGAGGTGGTGGCCGAGTTCGGCGGGGTGGTGATCGAGGTTGAGACGATGCCCGATCATGTGCACCTGCTTGCTGAGCTGCCACCGCAGGTTGCGGTGTCCAAACTCGTCCAGGTCCTCAAGGGGCGTTCGTCGCGGCTGCTTCGGCAGGAGTTCGCGCATTTGGCGCGGATGAAGTGTTTGTGGTCGCCGTCCTGGTTCGTCTCCACGGTCGGCGGCGCACCACTGGACGTGGTCAGGCGTTATGTCGAGAACCAGAAAGTCGCTGCTGCACGCCACGGGAAGGTGGCGTAGCTGTGGCGCACCGCTACCGGTTGTATCCGACGGCGCAGCAGGCGGCGTTCATGTTGGAGCGTCATTGTGCTGATGCCCGGTATGTGTGGAATCTGGCTGTCGAGCAGTTCAGCTGGGGTCGGGCCGGCCGATCGGCGCCGGGGCCGGCGCAACGGCAGAAGCAACTCGCCGAAGCCCGCCAAGAGTTTGAATGGCTGGCAGCTGGGTCGTCGTCGGTGCAGCAGCAGGCGTTGCGCGACTTCGACCGAGCAGTGGCTGCGTTCTTTGGGGGCACTCATCGGCGGCCGTCGTGGCGGCGGAAGTTCCTCGATGAGGGTTTCTGTGTCCGTGATTCCCGCGTGGAGATCGTCAACGGCAAGTGGGCGCAGGTGTTCGTCCCCAAACTCGGGGTGGTGAAATTCCGGCTGTCCCGCCCGCTGCCAGCAGGGAAGCTGGGCATGGCCCGGATCACGTGCAAGGCGGGCCGCTGGCATGTGGCGTTCCCCGCCCCGCAACCATCGGTTCGTGCCGCATCGGGACGAGCTGGGCGAGCAGTGGGTATCGACCGGGGTGTGAAAACCACGTTGGCGTTGTCGGACGGCACGATGCTGCGGGCGCCGACCATGCGCGGCGGTGAGCAGAAGAAACTTGCGCGTCTTCAGCGTCAGCTCGCCCGGTGCCGCAAAGGCAGTGCCCGGCGGGGGAAGGTGAAGGCCCGCATCGCCAGACTCCACGCCCGGGTGGCCGATCGTCGCCGGGACTGGGTGGAGAAAACCACCACCCGGATCGTGGCTACCTATGGTGTGGTCGCGGTTGAGAAACTGCCTGTGCGCAACATGGTGCGGGCACCCAAACCTAAACCCGATCCCGAGAATGAGGGCCACTACCTGCCGAACGGGAAAGCCGCGAAAGCTGCCTTAAACAAGGGTATTTACGCGAACTGCTGGGGCCTGATAGCCCAGCGGCTCGACCACAAAACGTCCGCGTCAGGCACGACAGTTGTCTACGTGCCCGCCGCGTTCAGCAGCCTGGAATGCCGCAACTGCGGCCACAGCGTGAAGGAAAACCGCAAAAGCCAAGCGGCATTCGTTTGCGTGAACTGTGGCCACGAAGACCACGCGGATATCCAGGCAGCGAACACCATCCTGGCCCGGGCCACCGCGCCCGCGCTCACCTCCGGACCGGAGGCAACACCCGCACCCGCGGGTGTGCTCGCGCAAGCGAGAAAACCCAATGCCGCGCACGCGGCATAGAGGAATCACGCGACTTCAGTCGCGTGAGAAGGTCAAATCAGATGATCGTCATCGAGTTTGACCTCGAAGACATCGGCCGACACCGTTACATCGAAACGACGTCGCAGACTGATCACACCCATCGGAGTCTGCTGCCAGCCCAACTCTTCGAACCGCGCGCTCACCGTAGCGACACTAGCGCTGTTTCGAGTTAACTCGGTACGGCCAGCGTCGCATCGACTGCCGCAGGGTCCCCGGCGTACCCGCCGGCCCGGAGGATGACGTCGG
>SYAA01000301.1 GCA_005789055.1 Actinomycetota bacterium | reverse complement strand
TCGGCGCGGCTGATCCTGGGCAGCCCGGCCAACCCGACGGTGGTGAAATCCTCGGAACTGAGCGCGATGACCAAGGGTGCGTGGGTCGGCATCCCCGGCGCCCCGCACGCCACCCCGGTCACCTCAGGAGCCTCGCCGTGGGCGCTGTGTGACACCGTCACCAATCCGGACAGCGCTGCCCCCGTGCTTCAGACCTCACTGTTGTCGATGCCACTGGTGACCGATGCCGCGATGGGCCCGATTCCGGCGGACTCCGCACTGCTGGCGTCCTACCAGGGCAGCGAATGGATCATCACGCCGCAGGGCCGCCACGCCGTCGACCGCGCCAACCGCGCGATCACCTCGGCGGTGGGCATCCCGGTGTCGGCCGTTCCGGTCCCGATCTCCGGGGGCCTCTACAACGCGTTGCCCGACGCCGGCGCCTGGCAGTTGCCGCCGATCCCCGGTTCCGGCGAACCCAACACCCTCGGCCTGCCCGAGGAACTCGTCGTCGGGTCGGTGTTTCAGACCTATACCTCCGCCGGTCCCCAGTACCACGTGGTGTTGCTCGACGGCGTCGCACCGGTGAACGCCACCACCGCCGCGGCCCTGCGCGCCACGGATTCACACGGTCTGGTCACGCCACCGGAGGTGGTGCCCAACCTGGTGATCTCCCTGCCGGAACGGCCCTATGATTCCCCCCTGCCCCCTGCCGCGCTGACGCCGCTGTCCCGCCAGGACGCACCCGTGCTGTGCTGGACGTGGGACCGCCCGCCCGGCGATCAGGAACCCCAAACCGTGGTGATCGCCGGGCGGCACCTGCCGATCCCGCCGTCGGCACTTGGGTCCGGCATCAACCAAGTCCAGGGCACGGCAACGGTGTACACCAACGGCGGCAAGTACGTGCAGGTGCAGTCCGATGATCCGCGCTATGGCGAATCGCTGTACTACGTCGACCCCTTGGGCGTGCGCTACGGGCTGCCCGACCAGGAAACGGCGGCGACCCTCGGGCTGTCGTCGCCGACACCCGCGCCGTGGGAAGTCATTCGCCTTCTGGTCGAGGGCCCGGTGCTGTCACGGGACGCTGCCCTGCTGGAACGCGACCGCGGCGTGTTCGTCGACCCGAATCCGAGAAAGCTCGGACCCAGCTGATGACGACGAAGAAGTTCACCCCGAACGCGGCCCGCGGCCCGCGCCTGAATCCAGGTGAGATCGCCGTCAACCCGCCCGAGGATCTGGGTGTCGACGTTCCCGCGCCGGCGATCAAGAAGTTCCTGCCCTTCATCATGGGCGGCTGCATGCTCGGTCTGGTCGGGATCATGTTCTCCAGCGGCATCCGCAACATCTCCCCCTACATGCTGATGATGCCGCTGATGATGATCATGATGCTGGGCGGCTCGATGGGCGGCGGCGGTGGCGGCGGCAAGAAGGTGCCTGAGATCAACGCCGACCGCAAGGAATATTTACGGTATCTGGCCGGACTGCGGACCCGGGTGACGTCCTCGGCCGGCGCGCAGGTGGGTTTCTTCGGCTACCACGCGCCCAACCCGGATGATCTGCTGTCGATCGTCGGCACACCGAGGCAGTGGTCACGTCCCGCCACGTCGGACTTCTACGCCGCAACCCGGATCGGAATCGGCGACCAACCAGCCGTGGACCGGTTGCTCAAGCCCGCCGTCGGCGGCGAACTCGCCGGCCCGGGTGCCGCACCGCAGCCCTATCTGGAACCGGTCAGTCACATGTGGGCGGTGAAGTTTCTGCGCACCCACGGTCTGATTCACGATTGCCCGAAACTGTTGCAGCTGAGGACCTTTCCGACCATCGCGATCGGCGGGGATCCGGCCGGCGCAGCCGGCTTGCTGACCGCGATGATCTGCCATCTGGCCGTGTTCCATGCGCCCGATCAGCTGCAGATCCGGGTGCTCACCGATGACGCCGAGGATCCGGACTGGTCCTGGATCAAATGGCTGCCGCACGTCGCGCACCCCAGCGACACCGATGAGAGCGGGCCGACCCGGATGATCTACACCGGGGCCGAGGGGTTGGGCGACCTTGCCGCCCGCGGCCCGCACACACCCGAGGGCTCTCCCGGTGGCCCGCACGTGGTGGTGGTCGACCTCACCGGCGGCAAGGCGGGCTTTCCGCCCGACGGTAGGGCCGGCGTCACGGTGCTCACCCTGGGCAACCATCGCGACTCGGCCTACCGGATCAGGGTGGCCGCCGACGAGACCGCCGATGACAGACTGCCCGGCCAGCAGTTCCGACTGGTGACCTCGGTTACCGATCGGATGTCACCCGAGCAGGCCACCCGGGTCGCGCGGAAACTGGCCGGGTGGTCGACCACCGGCACCATCGTCGACAAGAAGGCACGCGTTCAGAAGAAGAAGGTCGCCACCGAATGGCATCAACTGGTCGGCGCCACCAGCGTGACCGAAGTGCTGCCGAGCCGCTGGCAGATGTACCCCGACACCGACCGGGACCGGCTGCGCATTCCGTTCGGTCATGAACTCAAAACCGGCGAGGTGATGTACCTCGACATCAAGGAGGGCGCGGAATTCGGCGCCGGCCCGCACGGCATGCTCATCGGAACCACCGGCTCGGGCAAGTCCGAATTCCTGCGCACCTTGATCCTGTCGCTGGCGGCCACCCACAGCCCCGACCAGATCAACCTTCTGCTCACCGACTTCAAAGGTGGCTCGACCTTCCTGGGTATGGAGAAGCTTCCGCACACCGCAGCCGTGGTGACCAACATGGCCGAGGAGGCCGAACTTGTCAGCCGCATGGGCGAGGTGCTGACCGGTGAACTCGACCGCCGCCAGGCGATCCTGCGCCAGGCCGGCATCCAGGTCGGTGCGGCCGGTGCGCTCTCCGGGGTGGCCGAGTACGAGAAGTACCGGGAGCGCGGAGCCGATCTGGCGCCGCTGCCCACCCTGTTCGTCGTCGTCGACGAGTTCGCCGAACTGCTGCAGAGCCACCCGGACTTCCTGGCGCTGTTCGACCGGATCTGCCGGGTCGGCCGCTCACTGCGGGTGCACCTGCTGCTGGCCACCCAGTCGCTGCAGGCCGGCGGCGCGCGCATCGACAAACTGGAACCCAACCTCACCTACCGAATCGCGTTGCGCACCACCAGTTCCGCGGAATCCCGTGCGGTGATCGGAACGCCGGAAGCCCAATACATCACCAACAAGGAAGGTGGTGTGGGGTTCCTGCGGGTCGGCATGGAAGACCCGGTGAAGTTCAGCACCCTCTACACCGGCGGCACCTACGTTCCGACCGTCGTGGCCGACACCAACGGCCACGGCCATTTGGATGCGCCGGTCAGTGCGCAGGTGCTGCGGCCGCGGTTGTTCACCGCAGCGACTGCCCCGGCTCCGGTGGTGCCGCTATGACGTCCGGATCGCAACACCAATCGCTGCGCGAGGTGGTGATCAACCAACTCGGCACCGTGCCGTCGCGGGCCTACAAGATCTGGCTGCCCCCGCTCACCGACCCGTCGCCGCTGGATGAACTGCTCGCCAACGACAATCCACAGCCGTTGCGCTTCGCACTGGGGATCATGGACGAGCCGCGCCATCACCGCCAGGCGGTGTGGGGCGTCGACGTGTCGGGGGCCGGCGGCAACATCGCGATCGGCGGTTCGCCGCAAACCGGCAAGTCGACGCTGCTGCAGACCCTCATCCTGTCGGCGGCCGCAACACACTCCCCGCGCGACGTCGCGTTCTACTGCATCGACCTCGGCGGTGGCGGCCTGATCTATCTGGAGGATCTGCCGCATGTCGGTGCGGTGGTGACCCGATCCGAACCGGACCGGGTGATGCGGGTGCTCGCCGAGGTGAGAGCCGTTCTGCGGCAACGTGAAAGCGACTTCAAACAGTATCGGGTGGGCTCGATTGCGGAGTATCGGCAGATGCGCGCTGATCCGAACAATCCCGCCGCGGCCGATCCGTTCGGCGACGTATTCCTGGTCATCGACGGGTGGCCGGCCGTGGTCAGTGAGTTCCCCGATATCGAATCCCTGGTGCAGGACCTGGCGGGCCAGGGGCTGTCGTTCGGTGTGCACGTCATCATCACCACGCCGCGCTGGACGGAACTGAAGTCGCGGGTTCGCGATTATCTCGGCACCAAGATCGAGTTCCGCCTCGGTGACGTCAGCGACACCCAGATCGACCGGATCACCCGCGACATCCCGGCGGGTCGGCCCGGACGGGCGATCTCGATGGAGAAAAACCACCTGATGATCGGGGTGCCCCGACTCGACGGTGTGCACAGCGCCGAGAACCTGGTCGCGGCGATCACCGCTGCCACGGGGCAGATCGCCGGCGACAACACCGAGTTCGCACCCGAAGTCCGGGTGCTGCCCGAGCGCATCGACCTGGCGGAGTTGGACCCGAACCCACCCGGGCCCGACTCCGACTACGCGACCCGGTGGACCATCCCGATCGGGTTGCGCGAAACCGACCTGTCGGTGGCCTATGCGCCGATGGCGGAGAATCCGCATCTGCTGATCTTCGGTGCGGCCAAATCGGGCAAGACCCGCATCGCCCACGCCGTCGCCCGGGCGATTTGCTCCCGCAACAGTCCGGCACAGGTGCGCTTCATGCTCGCCGACTACCGCTCTGGACTACTGGGCGCGGTACCGGACAGTCACCTGCTCGACGCGGGTGCGATCAACCGAAACAGCACGACACTCGAAGAAGCCATCAAAGCCCTGGCCACCAACCTCAAGAAACGCCTGCCCCCGGCGGACCTCACCTCGGCGCAACTGCGGGGGCGCTCCTGGTGGACCGGACCCGATGTGGTGCTGCTGGTCGACGACTGGCACATGATCGTGGCCGCATCCGGTGGCCTCCCACCGATGGCGCCGCTGGCCCCGCTGCTGCCGGCCGCCAGCGACATCGGCCTGCACATCATCGTGACCTGCCAGATGAGTCAGGCCTACAAAGCCACCATGGACAAGTTCGTGGGCACAGCATTCGGGTCGGGTTCACCCACCCTGTTTCTGTCCGGTGACAAACAGGACTTCCCGTCGAGAGAGATCATCGTCAAAAAACGGCCACCGGGGCAGGCGTTCCTCGTCACCCAAGAGGCCAAGGAGGTCATCCAGGCCGTGTACATCGACCCACCCGAAGAATGACGCGGCAGTGAGGGAACTGTGAATCGCGCGAGCACACCATCGAAGGAGAATCTCAATTGAATTCCCGCCTGATAACCCATCGACCCCCTCGCGTATCTAATGGAAAGCGGCATCCTCGAATCGTGGTGGTAGCAGCCGTTGGTGGCGCTATTGCTTTGGCCGGCCTTACCGGCTGTTCGAGCAATCAATCCGCCACCTCGTCATCCACGACCCAATCATCGTCGTCGGCCAGTTCTGTCGCCCCATCCCCGGACGCACCCGCGGTCGACGGGCTGTCCCATGTGGCGATCAAGACCAATGACCTGACCGCGACTCTCGCCTTCTACACCAAGGTGATCGGGCTGGTTTCGGTGTCCCGGCCTGATTTCGGCTATCCCGGCGCCGGGCTGGGTGTGCCGGGCCCAAGCGGGCACGCGATCGTGCACATCTACGCCGGCGGCCCGGCACTGGGACCCGAAGGCGCCACCGTGCTGGGCTCCGGCGCGATCGACCATGTGACGCTGACCTGCCACGACTACCGCGGCTTCATCGACCGCTTCACGGCGGCGGGGCTGCAGTGGCGCGAATTCCTGGTGCCCGGCACAACCACCTGGCAGTTGTTCGTCTTCGACCCCTCGGGTGTGCAACTGGAGTTGAGCTTCGACGGCAGCACCGAGACCGGACCACCGCCGGACTTGTCACCGGGGCGCGGGTATGTCGCCGGCACCAGCTTCTTCGATCCCGCGACCTATCCCAAGCTGTCCTGACGCCCAAATCTCGCCATAAGACGAAGCGCCAAAATACAAGGAGTACGCATGGAGAACTTTTCCCAAGAGAATGAAGCTGTGGCGGCCATCGGCGCGACGGTCGCCGCTTCCGGCGCGCAGGGACTGGCGAGCGCTGCTGCCGCTGCGGCGGCGCTGACCGGCCTTGCCCCGGCCGGAGCCGATGAGGTGTCCGCACAGGCGGCGGCGGCGTTCGCCGCAGAGGGCACCGAGATGACGGGTCTGATCGAGGCGGCCCAGCAGGAGATCACCCGCGCCGGTGCGGCAATAAGCGGAATCGCCGGCACGTTCGCCGCGGCCGACGAGGCCGAGGGCGAGCGCCTGAACACAGCCGGCGACGCCATCGACACCTCGTCCCAGTAGCCGCCGTGCTCTGGCATGCGATGCCGCCGGAAGTGACCACTGCCCGGCTGATGATGGGCGCAGGCACGGCGCCCATGTTGCAGGCCGCCGCCGGGTGGCAGGCTCTGGCCACGGCCTTGACCACACAGGCCACCGAACTCGATGTCGCCCTGAAGTCGTTGCAGCAGTTATGGACCGGGGCCAGCAGTGAGCAGGCTATCGCCGCGGCGACACCGATGGTGACGTGGCTGCAAACTGCCGCCGGGCAGGCCGAGCAGCGCGCGGCACAGGCCACCGCTCAAGCCGCGGCCTACACCACCGCGTTGGGTACGACACCGACCCTGCCGGATATCGCGGTGAACCACGTCACCCGCGCGGTGCTGACAGCCACCAACTTTTTCGGTATCAACACAATGCCGATCGGCCTCAAGGAAACCGACTACTTCGTCCGGATGTGGAATCAGGCCGCCACAGCCATGGACGTCTATCAGGCGGAGACGACCGCCAACACCAGCTTCGAACCACTGACACCGGCCGAGCCGATCCTCGCTCCCGCCGTGGGCGACGTGGCCGACGCCGCCGGCAGGTTGGCCAAAGCGACCGCCGACGGCGCGGAGACTGCCGCTGATGCCGCTGCCACGACTCTCGCCGATAGTCTTGCCGACACTCTCCGCGACACTCTGGCCGACCTGGCGTCGCAAATCGGTAATGCCGAATTGCCGTCGTTGGAGCAACTCAACCAGTTCGCGACGCAACTCAGCGGACCGATGCAGCAGATGAGTCAGTTCGGTCAGCAGTCGTTTCAGCAGTTGCAGCAGATGATCCAACAGGCCGGCGGCAAGGGCGGCCTGGGCGGCGACCCGACGGCCGACCCGCAGGAGGACCCGGCGGATCAGATCGGTCTCCTGGGCGCCAGTCCGGGTTCCACTCACCCGTTGGCCGGTGGATCTGGTCCCAGCGTCGGCGCGGGGCTGTCACGGGCGGATTCGCTGCCCGGGGCCGGCGGATCACCGCCCCGCACGCCCCTGTTGGCTGATTTCCTCGGCCGGTCCGACCCGGCGGCGGCCCCCGCCACGGCCGCCCCAACCGGTAGCGCAGCCGGGTCCTCGGCCATGGGCTCCGGTGCCGCACCGCTAGGCGCGATGGGCGCCGGCGGGCAGTCCAGCAGTAGCCGGTCAGCACCGGCGGTCGCGCAACCGCTCGGCCGGGAGGACGACGACCAGGACGACGACCAGGACCCCTCCGACGAGGACGACTGGTGATGCTGCATCTTTAGGTTTCCCGGCCCCCGAAAGCCTTGGCAGGGCTGAGCCGAATTCGAGTAATTTCACCCATCCCTGCAGAGGTATCGGGCCGCTAACATTCGGCCCCATGAAGCCGGTACTGACAATCGCAGGTGCTGCTATCGCGGGTGCGGCGGTGACCGCAGCGGCATTCGGTATCGCGATGTCACAATCCCCCGATCAGGCTGCTGCCCAGGTCGCACCGCCCGACCACATCGCGGCGTTCACCACGAATATCACCGAGGCCGCAGCGCAGAACCAGGATTTCCGGCGGGTGTTGTTCACGGGCACGAAATCCCAACTCGTGGTGATGAGCATCCCGCCGGGCGGGGAGGTCGGGCAGGAAACGCACCTGAATGTCGAACAGACTTTCTTCTTCCAGTCGGGAACCGGCGAGGCGAGTCTGGACGGGAAGAAGACACCGATCGGCCCGGGCGACGTGGTCGTCGTGACGCCGGGCACCGACCATAATTTCCGCAACACCGGGACCGTTCCGGTGAAGATCTTCACCATTTACGCCCCGCCGAACCACATCGACGGCCGCATCCACAAGACCCTCGAAGACGCGAATGCCGACACCGTCGACAGCGCATTCAGCCCGGGCTGACGACGAAGACGGTGATGGGTGTGCGGCGCTTCCTGGCGATGGTGGCGGCGCTGACCCTGATATTGCTCAATGCCGCCCCGGCACTGGCAGTCCCCCCACCCGAGATTGATCCCGAGGCGACACCGGCGGATACCGTCGAGCCAGAGCTACCCTTCGAACAACGGCGCTACTGCTCGGCACCGACCGCGCTGCCGAATTCTGAATTCCGCGACCCGCCTTGGGCCTACGACTATTTGGACATCCGTGGGGCACAGCGGTTCGCCACCGGGGCGGGGGTCACGGTGGCGGTGATCGACACCGGAGTGAACGCCTCACCGCGGGTTCCGGCCGAACCCGGTGGCGATTTCATCGACGCGGCCGGCGACGGGTTGTCTGACTGCGATTCGCACGGGACCATCACCGCGTCCATCATCGCCGGCCGGGGCGCCCCGACGGACGCGTTCATCGGCGTGGCACCCGATGCGCGGCTGATCTCGTTGCGTCAGACGTCGGAGGCCTTCGAACCGGTGGACGTGCAGGTCGACCCGAATGACCCCAACACAACCCCGGCGGCGGCGTCGATTCGCAGCCTGGCGCGGGCCATCGTGCACGCAGCCAATCTTGACGCCGGTGTGATCAATATCAGCGAAGCGGCCTGCTTCAAGGTGACCCGGCCGGTCGATCAGGCCTCGCTGGGCGCAGCGCTGAACTACGCCGTCAATTTCAAAGGCGCGGTGGTCGTCGTCGCGGCCGGCAACACCGGCGGTGATTGCAACCAGAACCCGCCGATCGACCCGTCCGGAACCAACGATCCTCGCGGCTGGCAGGACGTCCAGACGATCGTCACGCCGGCGTGGTACGACTCCCT
>SYAA01000033.1 GCA_005789055.1 Actinomycetota bacterium | reverse complement strand
GTTCGTCGTCCTTGAGCCCGTTCAGATCGGCGTGCAGACGCCGCGGCGTGGTGCCTTTGCGCAGGTGAACGAAGGATTCCATGGGCACTCCCGGGGTCGGTCAGCAGGAAAACTGAAGCCGACTTTAGTTTTTGGCGCGATGTCTGACAAGGAAGTCACGACTCGGTAACGACGCTGAATTTCGCTGCGTTCGCGTGACCGTGTTTTACTCGTCTCTGCAGTCGGACAAGCGGAATCACAGAAAGCTGGGTGGATTGGTGAGATCTGTCTTCGACAAGGTGCGCGGTTGGTCGCGCCGAGTTGCGGTCGCGGCGGTTGCTGCGGCAGCCCTGCCGGGCCTGGTGGGCCTGGTTGGGGAGTCGGCGACGGCGGGCGCGTTTTCGCGGCCCGGCCTGCCGGTGGAATACCTCGACGTGCCGTCGCCGAGCATGAACCGGACCGTGCGAGTGCAGTTCCAAAGCGGGGGCGAGAACTCGCCGAACGTCTGGCTGCTGGACGGCCTGCGGGCGCAGGAGGACTTCAACGGCTGGGACATCAACACCCAGGCGTTCGAGTGGTACCTCGATTCGGGCCTGTCGGTGTCGATGCCGGTGGGCGGACAGTCCAGCTTTTACGCCGATTGGTACCGGCCCGCCTGCGGCAAGGCCGGTTGTTCGACGTACAAGTGGGAGACCTTCCTGACCCAGGAAGCGCCTGCCTGGCTGCAGGCCAACCGCCAGGTCCGGCCGACCAACAACGCCGCGATCGGTCTGTCGATGGCCGGTTCGGCCTCGATGAGTCTGGCTGCGTGGCACCCGGGTCAGTTCATCTACGCAGGTTCGATGTCGGGCTTCCTCAATCCCTCCGAGGGCTGGTGGCCGGGCTTGATCAACCTGTCGATGGGTGACGCCGGCGGCTACAAGTCCAATGACATGTGGGGCCCGTCGAGCGACCCGGCGTGGCAGCGCAACGACCCGATGGTGCAAATCCCGCGCCTGGTGGCCAACAACACCCGTCTGTGGGTCTACTGCGGTAACGGCCAGCCCAACGAACTGGGCGGCGGCGATGTGCCGGCCACCTTCCTTGAGGGCCTGACGATCCGCACCAACCGCACCTTCCGGGACAACTACCTCGCGGCCGGCGGTCGCAACGGGGTATTCAACTTCCCGGACAACGGCACCCACAGCTGGGCCTACTGGGGACGCGAACTGCAGGCGATGAAGCCGGATCTGCAGCGGGTTCTGCTCGGCTAATAAGCGCAACGAAAAGCGGGCCATCGGCACTTCGCCGGTGGCCCGCTTTCGTTTGTCTCGCAAGTTGATTCAGCCGCCGACCCGGACCACCGCCCGGCCGGAGTAGCTGCCGGCCCGTACCTGGTCGATCACCGAGACGACGTCGGCCAACTCGACCTCATGGGTGACGTCGGCGAGATGCGGCGGCTTGAACACACCGGCAAGTTGCTTCCACAGCGCGCGCCGGGGGCCGATGGGCATCAGCACCGAGTCGATGCCCAGCAGGCTCACGCCGCGCAGTATGAACGGCATCACGGTGGTGTTCAGCGCCGCCCCTCCGGTCAGGCCACTGGCGGCCACCGCACCGCCGTAGTTCAGCGTGCTGAGTACGTCGGCCAGGGTGGCACCGCCCACACAGTCGACTGCGCCGGCCCAGCGGGTCTTGGCCAGCGGCCGGGGTTTGGCGTCGGGATCGGCGGGCAGGCGGCCGATCACCTCCGCGGCGCCCAGGGACTTCAGATGCTCGGCGGCCTCCGGCTTGCCGGTGGAGGCGACGACCTCATAACCGGCGGCGGCCAGCAGGTCGACGCTGACCGAACCGACGCCTCCGGTGGCACCGGTCACCAGGACCGGCCCATCGTCGGGGGTGATGCCGTGGCGGACGAGTGCCTGCACGCTCATGGCTGCGGTGAAGCCGGCGGTCCCGATCGCGGCTGCTTCGCGGGGTGTCAGTCGTCCAAGGCCGACAACCTGGTCGGCGGGTAGCCGAACATACTCGGCGTAGCCGCCGTGACGTCCGGTGCCGATGTCGTAGCCGTGCGCCACAACCTTGTCACCGACGGCGAACTCGGCCGAGGTGGACTCGATGACCTCACCGGTCAGATCGATGCCCGGAACCAGCGGATACTCCCGCACCACGCCGCCACGGGGTGTCAGGGCGAGGGCGTCCTTGTAGTTCACGCTCGAGTAGGCCACCCGGATGGTGACGTCACCGGGTCCTAACTCAGCAGCATCAAGGGTCTCGATCGCCGCGGTGATGGTGTCGCCGTCTGCGCGCGCCATAAGTGCCCTGAAGGATTCCATGGCTATGACGGTAGCGACTACTTGAGCTCCGCTGAGCTCAGCCCCAGCAGTCGACGGGCCACCACGAGAAGTTGGATCTGCTGGGTGCCCTCGAAGCTGTCGAGGATCTTGGAGTCCCGCGCCCACTTCGCCCGCAGGGTCTGTTCGGAGTAGCCGGTGGTGCCGGCCATTTCGACGGCCTTGAGGGTGATGTCGCTGGCCACCCGGGCTGCCTTGGCTTTGCCCATCGAGGCCTCTTTGGAATTCGGAATCGCGTTGTCGGCCTGCCAGGCCGAGCGCAGCGTCAGCAGGTAACCGGCTTCCCAGTCGGCCTCCATCCGCAGGAACTCCGCTGCGGGCGCACTCTGGGCGTGCGGCGGCTTGTCGTAGGAGATTTCGATGCCTGCGTCGGTGAGGATGGTGCGCAGTTCTTCGAGCGCGGCCCGGGCCACCCCGACGGCCATCGCCGCCACGATGGGCCTGGTGTTGTCGAAGGTTTCCATCACCCCGGCGAAACCCTTCTCGACCTGGATCTCCGGGCTGCCGAGCAGGAAGTCCTTGGGGACCCGAACGTTGTCGAAGCGGATGGCCGCGGTGTCGGAGGCTTTGATGCCGAGTTTGTGTTCGAGGCGTTCCACGCTGACACCGGGATGATCGCGCGGAACGATGAACGACTTGATGGCGGCCCGGCCGCGCGATTTGTCCAGGGTTGCCCACACCACGATGTGGGTAGCCCGCGACCCTGCGGTGACATAGATCTTCTCGCCGTTGATCACGTAGTCATCGCCGTCGAGCACCGCCGTCGTCGAGACCGCCGCCGAATCCGAGCCGAAGGAGGGTTCGGTGATCGCCATCGCCGCCCAGATTCCCTTGCCGAGTCGCTGCAGTTGCTCGTCGGTGGCGACTCCGGAGACAGCCGCATTACCGAGGCCCTGGCGAGGCACCGACAGTAGTAGCGCGATATCACCCCAGGCGATCTCAAGGGCATTGACGAGAGCGGACATGTTGGGGCCGTTGATGTTTCCCTTGGGTCCGTCCTGCTTATCGCGGAACGCGTCGGTACCCGCCAGGGACTTGTTCGACTCTGACAGCGCCTCGAACAGGGTTGCGAGGGTGTCGAGTTCGACCGGGTAGGCGTGTTCATCGAGGTCGTACTTGCGCGAGATGGGCCGCAGCATCCGGGCAGCGCCCTCATGCGCGATGTCGATGACGGCCTCGAGCTTGCGAGGCATTTCAAGGTAGATTGCCATTTTAGAGAACCACCACTCCTTCAGCGACGCCGATGGCCCGCAGGTCGCGGTACCAGCGTTCGACGGGATGTTCCTTGGTGTAGCCGTGACCGCCGAGCAACTGCACGCCGTCCAGGCCGATCCGCATTCCTTTGTCGGCGGCCATCTTTCGGGCCAGGGCGGCTTCCCGGACGAACGGTAGGCCGCGGTCGGCGCGCGCGGCCCCGCGCCAGGTGAGAAGACGAAGGCCGTCGAGTTCGATGGCGATGTCGGCGCACATGAAGGCCACCGACTGGCGCCGGGCGATCGGTTCGCCGAACGCCTCGCGTTCCTTGACGTAGGGGATCACGTAGTCGAGCACGGCGTGGCAGGTGCCGACCGCCAGGGCAGCCCAGCCCAGTCGGGACAGCGCGATGGCCTCGGAATAGTTGTGCGCGTGGTCGGCATCGTCGCCGCCTAATCGTGCCGACAGCGGCACCGACACCTTGTCTAACTCGACCTGGCCCAGCGCCGCGGCCCGGATACCCATGCTGGGATCGGGCTTGACGGTCACGCCCTGGCTGGATGTCTCGACGATGAACATCGTCGGCCGGCCGTCGAGTTGTGCTGCCACGATGAGTAATTCGCACGATCCGGCGGCGGGCACCAGCGACTTGACGCCATCGAGCCGGTAGCCACTCGGCGTGCGCACGGCGGTGGTCTTGAGCATGGTCGGGTCGAACAGTGGGTGCGGTTCGGTGATCGCCACACAGGCCTGCGGGACGTTGTCCCCGGCGAACTCAGAGAGGTAGGTGCCCTGCTGATCGGCACTGCCGAAGTGGGTGAGCGCCGACGCCACTCCGCCGGGGGCCAGAATCGGCAACGCCAGCCCCATATCGCCATAGGCCAGTGCTTCGGCGACCAGTGCGCTGGTGACGCAGGTGCGGTTCTCGGCAATGCCGTCGAAGCCCTCCGGAACCTTGATCGCGGTGATGCCGAGTTCGGCTGCCTTGGCGATCAGGTCGGGCGGAGCGGCGGCCGCGGTGTCGGCATCGCGGGCGGCCGGGCGCAGGAATTCCTCGGCGAACTCGTTGACCGTCTCGACAATCATCTTCTGGTCGTCGTCAGGGGTGAGGTCGAAGTAGTCGGCAGTGCTGGGTTCCAGTCGGGTCGGCGGCTTGCCGACTCCCTGGATCTTCTTGAACTGTCGGGTCGATGCACCGGCGACGGAGAACACCCGGGTGACGCCGAACTTCAGCCCGCGATCCAGCGGCGCGCGCAGGTTGTAGCGGTCCAGGAATTTACTGCCGAGCAGAGGTGCCAGCAGGCCCAGGCCGAAATCAGTGGCCGAGCGCTTGTGCTTGTACTGGCCGATCGCACTGTCGCGGGAGCGGGCACTGGGTGGTCGGGTGGGAACCCTGTCCGTCATAGCGGCCGATCTTACTCCCGAGTAAGGTCAATCTGCGCTGTTAGACACCTCACACGGCGAGGGCGGCCAGCACCGCCGAATGCAGCAGCTGATTGGTGGCCACCGCACTGCCACCGTGCGGTCCGGGCCGACCGTCGATGCTGGTGAACTCACCCCCGGCTTCGCGGACCAGAACGTCCAGTGCGGCCAGGTCCCACAGTTTGACCTCCGGCTCGGTCGCGATGTCGACCGCGCCCTCGGCCAGCAGGCAGTAGGAGAAGAAGTCGCCGTAGCCGCGCAGCCGCCACACCGCGTCGGTGAGTGCGACGAACTGATCCCGCAACCCGAGATCGGCCCACCCGGAAAGGTCCGAGAAGGACAGGCTGGCCGCGTCGAGATCGGCTACCGCTGACACCGAGAGTCGCCGTGTCGGGGAGTCTGCGGCGCGGGTGTGTGCGCCCAGTCCGCGGCCGGCCCACCAGCGGCGGTTCAATGCCGGCGCGCTCACCATGCCGACGATCGGGATGCCGTCCTCCAGGAGCGCAATCAGGCTGGCCCACACCGGAACTCCGCGGACGAAGTTCTTGGTGCCGTCGATCGGGTCGATGACCCACTGGCGACCCTCGAGAACGGGCGTACCGCCCTGCTCCTCGCCGAAGATCGCATCATCGGGGCGCTGGCGGGCGAGGATCGTGCGGATCTGGGCCTCAACCGCCTCGTCGGCGTCGGTCACCGGACTCAGATCGGGTTTGGTGTCGACCCGAAGATCGAGCGCGCCGAATCGGGCGAGGGTGATCTCGTCGGCACGGTCGGCGAGCGTCGATGCCAATTCGAGGTCCGCTCCCACTTCCTGCTCGCCACTCATGGGTGCAGTCCTACCATGGCAGCCATGATGGAATTCGCGGTGTTACTGGTGATCGTCGGTGCGTTGGCGCTGCTGATCGGTCCTCGACTGATGGGCCGACGCGGTCCGCGCGGCGAGATGGCCCGCGGCACCCTGCTGGTGACCGGGGTCAGTCCGCGCCCGGATGCCCCGGGTGAACAGTTCGTCACGATCAGCGGGGTGATCAACGGACCCGGCGTCGACGAGCACGTGGTGTACCAGCAGATGGCCGTGGACACCGGCAACTGGCCGACCATGGGCCAGCTGATCCC
>SYAA01000300.1 GCA_005789055.1 Actinomycetota bacterium | reverse complement strand
TCTGCACATCCTCTATGAACTCGACGCCTCGGCGGTGTGGGAACTACCGATGACGCTGGGACACGAGACCGCCGGCTGGGTGCACGCCATCGGAGCAGGAGTCACCGGTGTCGCCGAGGGCGATGCCGTGGCCGTCTACGGTGCCTGGGGCTGCGGGGTCTGCGCGCGGTGCACAGTCGGCATGGAGAACTACTGCGAACGGCCGTCGTTGACCGGCGGTGGAGGCCTCGGACTGCACGGCGGGATGGCCGACTATCTGCTGGTTCCGCATGAGCGCTACCTGGTGCCACTGCCCGACGGACTGAGCCCGGAGACCGCCGCGCCGCTGACCGATGCGGGCCTGACGCCCTATCACGCAATCCGACGATCCTGGCCCAAGCTCACTCCGGACGCCACGCTCGTGCTGATCGGCGTCGGCGGCCTCGGACATATCGCGATCCAGATCGCCCGCGCCACCACCGCCGCGAAGGTGATCGCCGTCGATGTCAAACCCGAGGCACTCGAGTTGGCCCTCAAGGTCGGCGCACACCACGCCGTCGCGTCCGACGCCGACGCCGCACAGAAGATCCGCGACCTGACCGGCGGCCGCGGAGCCGACGTGATCATCGACTTCGTCGGTGCCACGGCGACTCTCGACCTTGCCCGCGGGGTCGCCCGAAGCCTGGCCGATGTCACGATCGTCGGCATCGGCGGTGGCGAGATACCGCTGTCGTTCTTCTCCCAGCCCTACGAGGTGAGCATCGCCACCACCTACTGGGGCAGCCGCAGTGAACTCGTCGAACTGCTGGCGTTGGCGGCCAGCGGTCAGGTCAGCGCCGAGGGCACCATCTATTCACTGGACAACGGCGCGCAGGCCTACCGCGATCTGCACGACGGACGGGTGACCGGTCGCGCAGTGGTGGTGCCCTGATGTGGGACTTCGAAACCGACCCGGAGTACCAGCGCAAGCTCGACTGGGTCGAGGAATTCATGCGGGACGATCTGGAGCCACTGGATCTGGCTCCGCTGGACCCCTACGACAAGAAAAATCCCGAGTTGATGGCCGTGCTGCGACCGCTGCAGCAAAAGGTCAAAGACCAGGGTCTGTGGGCGGCGCACCTCAGTCCGGATCTGGGCGGACAGGGCTTCGGCCAGGTCCAGCTGGCGTTGCTGAATGAGATCGTCGGCCGATCCCGTTGGGCGCCTTCGGTTTTTGGATCCCAGGCCCCTGACTCGGGTAACGCCGAGATCATCGCCCTGTTCGGTACCGACGATCAAAAGCAGCGCTATTTGCAGCCGCTGCTCGACGGGGAGATCTCGTCCTGCTATTCGATGACCGAGCCGCAGGGTGGATCGGATCCGGGTCTATTCACCACGTCGGCGACCCGCGACGGAGACGACTGGGTGATCAATGGCGAGAAGTGGTTCTCCTCCAACGCCCGATTCGCGTCGTTCTACATCGTGATGGCGGTGACTAATCCCGAGGCGCGCACGCATCAGAAGATGTCGCTGTTCATCGTGCCGGCCGAAACACCCGGCATCGAGATCATCCGCAATGTCGGTGTCGGTGGGGAATCCTCCGCGCACGCCTCGCACGGCTACGTCCGCTACAACGACGTCCGGGTGCCGGCCGATCATGTGCTTGGTGGCGAGGGGCAGGCATTCGCCATCGCGCAGACCCGGTTGGGCGGCGGCCGGGTACATCACGCGATGCGCACGATCGCATTGGCGCGCAAGGCGTTCGACATGATGTGCGAGCGCGCGGTGTCGCGGCAGACCCGAAAGGGTCCGCTGGGTGACTTTCAGATGACACAGGAGAAGATCGCCGACAGCTGGATTGAAATCGAACAGTTCCGGTTGCTGGTGTTGCGCACCGCGTGGAAGATCGATCGCTACCACGATTATCAGAAGGTGCGCCGCGACATCGCCGCGGTGAAGGTCGCCATGCCCAAGGTGCTCCACGACGTGGTGCAGCGGGCCATGCAACTGCACGGCTCCCTCGGGGTTTCCGATGAGATGCCGTTCGTCAAGATGATGGTCGCCGCGCAGTCGCTGGCCATCGCCGACGGGCCGACCGAGGTGCACAAGCTCACCGTGGCCCGGCGCACGCTCAAGGAGTACCAGCCGGTGGACACGCTGTTCCCGTCGCAGCATCTGCCGACCCGCCGGGCGGCCGCACAGGCGCGGCTGGCCGAGATGCTGGAACGCGAGGTGGCGGAGCTTTAGGCCCCGCGCGTGACGGCCTGACCCTCGTGGACCACCGTCGCCACCCGCACCCCCCCGGCGTCGAACAGTCCTGCGATCATCACGCCTCTGCCCCGACCCGCAGCCGGGGATCGGGACTCGAGAAGGTTCCACCGATCGGCGTGGATGTCGTCATGGAACCACATCGAGGCGTCGGTGGTTCCGGCGTGATGACTGCGGTCGGTCATGGAATAGCCATGCACGGCCAGGATCGGGTCGACGCCGTAGATGTCGGTGACGAAGGCTGCGGCGCAGGCATGTATCAGCGGATCATCGGGCAATGTCGCGGTAACCCGCCACCACAACCTTCGGACGAAATCAGTCCCGCTGCGCTCATCGCTGATCCGAATGTCGACCTCACCGGCCGGTAAAGCGGGTGCGGGCCCGATCGGTCCGGTGCGCGGGAGCGCATCGGGGTCGGCATCGCACTCGCACCGCTCGGCGTGCGCAGGACCCGGTGCCGACGTGGCGAATGATGTGGTGACGGTGACGAGTAACCGGCCGTCCTGGCTGGCCCGCACCCGCCGGGATGCCGCCGTGCGGCCGTCGTAGACGCGTTCAACGTCGTAGCGGACCGGCGACCCGGCATCGCCGCCTCGAAGGAACTGCGCATGCAGACTCGTCGGTCGAAAACCGGGTCCGACCGTGCCGCCGGCGGCCGCCAACGCCTGCGCCGTCAGCAGTCCGCCGTAGGCGCGTTTTCCGGATGGTCCGTTGTGGGCGCCGACGAAGGTGTCCGGCATGTCCAGCGGACTCAACTCGAGCAGGGTCACCAGGCCGTCGTTCATGTTGCGACCACGCCCGATTCGACCAAGGTGTCGATCTCATCGGCACCCATCCCGAGGCGCGCGGCCAAAACCTCGGCGGTGTGTTCGCCGAGGGCGGGTGCACTCCGGGCCGGGCTGTGAACGCCGTCGACCGACATTGGCAGGCTCGGCGCTGGGTGGGTGCCGATCCGAGGCTGATCCAGTTCGGTAAAGAGTGGATTGGTCCGCACCCGCGGACTCCGGGCGACGTCGGCGAAGGTTTGGTAGCGATCCCACAGCACCGAACTCGCTGACAGCGCAGCGGTGATCTCCTCGCCGGTATGGCGGCTGAACCAGGCCTGGAAGAGGCCGTCCAGCACGGCGCGGTGACGGTAGCGTTGGCCTTCGTCGGTGAAGTCGGCGTGGAGAGTTTCAGCTACGGCCGCAACGGCTTTGGTCGTCTCAGTCAGGTCGGTGAGATCGCCGAAGTGGCGGGCGGTCAATGCCACCACCATGAATTCCACGCCGTCACTGCTGACGAAGTCCCGGCCGTACTGGCCATAGATGGCATTGCCGAGCCGGGGTCGGCGGGTGCCGTTGATCATGACCTCGGTGAGGAAGCCGAGGTTGGCCGCCGTTGCCAGGGCAACATCGTCCAACGGCAGTCTGATGGCACTTCCGGCGCCGGTGGACTCTCGCTGCCGAAGCGCAGCCAGCACTGCTACTACGGCATACAGTCCGCAGCTGACATCCCAGACAGGCATCACGTGGTTGACCGGTCCGTCCGACCCGGCCGGACCCGTGACCAACGGAAACCCGGTGGCGGCGTTGACGGTGTAGTCCACCGCGGTGGAACCATCGGGGCGACCCGGCACCTCGAGGTGAATCAGATCCGCACGGTGTGAGCTCAACGCGGAGTGGGACAGCCATTGCCGGCCGGTGACGTTGGTGATCAGAATTCCGGCGTCGACGATCAGTTGCCGAACGAGCTGCTGGCCCTGCTCGCTGCGCATCTCAACGGCTACCGACTGCTTGCCTTTGTTCAGCCCGGCCCAGTAGATGCTCTCGCCGCCGGCGGTAAGCGGCCACCGGTGGTAGTCCGCGGCTCCGCCGATCGGGTCGACGCGGGTCACGTCGGCACCGAGTTGGGCCAGCGTCATACCGGCGAGGGGCACCGC
>SYAA01000299.1 GCA_005789055.1 Actinomycetota bacterium | reverse complement strand
CGCGATGACGTCGGCGAGGCGGACGCTCATCGCAGTCCCTCGGCGAGGGCTTCGCTCAGCACCGGCCACTCGTCTCTCACTGTCGCGCGGAGGTAATCGGTACCCATTCCGACGAAGGTGTCGCAGCGACGCACGGCAATTCGGTTGGCGTGCAGATGTTTTCGCATCAGGGTTGCATCCGGCACGGCGAATGCGATGAACGGCGCACTGCCGTCGATCACGTCCAGACCCAAACCCGTGAGCCCGGCGGCCATTTCGTCGCGCAGCACTGCCAGGCGCCGAGCGTCTGCCTCAGCCGCCCTGAGCGCGGCAGGTTCGCAACAGGCCGCGATCGCCTCGAGTTGCAGAGTGCCGAGCGGCCAGTGCGGCCGAGTGGCCGATAACCGGGCCAGCACCTCGGGGGCACCCAGTGCGTAGCCGACCCGAAGTCCGGCCAGCGCCCAGGTCTTGGTCAGGCTTCGTAAGACAAGCACATCGGGTAACACGAGCACATCGGGCGCTCCCGCCGACGCCAACGACTCCGCTTCGCCCGGCACCGCGTCGGCAAAAGCCTCGTCGACGACCACGATCCGGCCGGGTCGGCGCAGTGCCAGCACCGACTCCCGAGAGTGCAGCACCCCGGTCGGGTTGGTCGGATTGCCGATCACCACAAGATCGGCGTCCTCGGGCAGATCGGACGGTCCGGCGCCATCGAGTGTGAACGGCGGCGGCAGCACCACCTGGCGCAGCGCCACGCCGGCCGCCGTCAGGATCGCTTCGGGTTCGGTGAACGACGGGGCGATCAACGCGGCGAGGCGGGGCCGCAGCGCCGGCAGCAGGGCGAAGCCCTCGGATCCGCCGTTGAGCAGCAGCACATGATCCTCCGGCACCCCGTGGCGTTGGGCGACGGCCTGCACCGCGGCCTGCTGGTCGGCGGCGGCGGGATAGCGCGCGAGGTCGGTCAATCGCGCCGCAAGCCGTTCCACCAGCCAGGCGGGGGGCTGCGGGTGTCGGACGTTGACGGCAAAGTCCAGCATTCCCGGCGCAGCGGCCTGGTCGCCGTGATAGCGCGAACCCGGGCGCGGAACCCCGCCGCTTCGTTGCGCACTGACCACCTCACGAACAGTAGTGCGCCCCGCCCGGCCACCGGTGCCGGTGTCGGTCAGCCACAATGGTGAGGTGATGGGATCACTCGCCGGCGGCGGGCCGCAGTTGGTGATCTTCGATCTCGACGGCACCCTGACGGATTCGGCGGACGGCGTCGTGGCGAGCTTCCGGCATGCCCTGGCCACGATCGGCGCCGAGGTGCCCGACGGCGACCTCGCGGAGCGCGTTGTAGGCCCGCCGATGCATCAGACGCTGGCAGCCATGGGCTTGGGCGAGCGCGCCGACGAGGCGATCAGCGCTTACCGGGCCGACTACACCAGCCGGGGCTGGGCGATGAACAGCGTGTACGTCGGCGTACCGCAGTTGCTGGCTGATCTGCGGGCCGCGCGGATTCGGCTGGCGGTGGCCACGTCGAAGGCCGAACCCGTCGCCCGCCGGATCCTCGACCACTTCGGCCTGACCGATCACTTCGACGTCATTGCCGGTGCCAGCATCGACGGAACCCGCGCCAGCAAGGCCGACGTGGTGGCCTACGCCCTGTCCCAACTGGGCACCCTGCCCGAACGGGTGCTGATGGTCGGAGATCGCGCCCACGACGTGGAGGGTGCCGCCGCACACGGCATCGCGACCGTGGTGGTGGGCTGGGGGTACGGACGGGCGGACTTCGACGGACAACTGACCGCCACACCGGCCGCCCATGTCGCGACGGTGGAGCAGTTGCGAGCGGTGCTCGGTGTCTAGCCACCTCCTGCACGTGACCTTCGTGTGTTCGGGCAATATCTGTCGATCGCCGATGGCGGAGAAGATGTTCGCCCACCAGATCGCCGCGCGCGGACTGTCCGAGGTGGTGCGGGTAACCAGCGCGGGCACCGGCGACTGGCATGCCGGATCCACTGCCGACGAACGTGCCGTGCGCGTCCTGCGCGCACACGGATACCCCGACGACCACCGTGCCGCAGCGATCAGCGATGACCATCTACGCGCCGATCTCGTCGTCGCACTGGGCCGCAACCATCTCCGGATACTCGCCGACCGGGGGGTGCAGCCTGGCCGGTTGCGTATGTTGCGGTCCTTCGACCCCCGGTCCGGCGCTCACGCGCTCGATGTCGACGATCCCTATTATGGCGACCACGCTGACTTCGAGAACGCCTTTCGGGTGATCGACGCGGCGCTGCCCGGCCTGCATGACTGGGTGGACAGATCTCTCGCGGGCGAAGTGCGCCCCGCGCAAGAAGGGCGCCTCGCGGGAGAAGTGCACCCCGCGGGAGAAGTGCACCCCGCGGAAGAAAGGCCGGAGGACGAATGCGTCGGCTGATGTTTGTGTTTCGGCCGGGCTGGATCGCCCTGGCGCTCGTGGTGGCGGGCTTCGCCTACCTGTCCCTCACAGTCCTTGCCCCGTGGCAGCTCGGCAAGAACACCACCACCTCGCGAGAGAACAATCAGATCAAGGCGTCACTGTCGGCCGATCCGGTCGCGGTAACCACCTTTCTGCCGCAGCAGGATTCGTCAGCCCCTGATGCACAATGGCGACAGGTCACCGCAACCGGCCGGTATCTGCCCGCCGCGCAGGCGCTCGCGCGGCTGCGGTTGATCGCAGGCAAGCCGGCCTACGAGGTGCTGACCGCCTTTGCCGTCGATAGCGGTCCCACCGTGCTGGTGAACCGCGGATATGTGCGTCCGGAGCGGGGCACCGAAGTACCCCGGGTAGCCCCACCGCCCACCGGCCCGGTGAGCATCACCGCGCGACTGCGGGACTCCGAGACCGCGCCGGCAGACAGCAAGCAACCGTTTCGTGAAGGCGATGTCCTTCAGGTCTACGCCATCGACACCCGCCAGGTCGCGGCCGCCACCGGCACCGAGTTGACCGGCTCCTATCTGCAACTGCAGGACAACCAGCCCGGGGCGCTCAACGCGATGCCACTTCCCAACCTCGACGCCGGGCCATTCCTGTCCTACGGAATCCAGTGGATTGCGTTCGGCATCCTGGCACCCATCGGATTGGGCTACTTCGCCTACTCCGAGATCCGGATACGACGCCGAGAAGCCGCCGGTCGTGCTGCGGCAGAGCAGTCGGACGCACCGGTCACGGTCGAGGACAAACTCAGCGACCGCTACGGCGGGCGGCGCTGATCGCGATAGCGACGCCCGCGGCAGCGACCTGCACCAGCCGCGACAGCCGGACCGCTCGGCGCAGATCTGCGCTGTGGGGGCCGCGTCCCTCGCCGAGGGTGGGTCTGATCTCCAGTTGATGGCGGTACTGGGTGGGACCGCCGAGTTCCACACCGAGAGCGCCGGCGAACGCGGCCTCGGCCACTCCGGCATTCGGGCTGGGATGCCGTCCCGCGTCACGCCTCCAAGCGCGCACCGCACGCAACCCCGAACCACCGATCACCGGAGCGCTCAGCGCAGTCAGCGCGCCGGTGAGCCGGGCCGGTAGATAGTTGGCCAGATCATCGGATCTGGCCGCCGCCCAACCGAATTGCAAATAGCGCGCCGACCGGTGCCCGATCATCGCATCGAGAGTATTGACGCCCCGGTAGGCCAGCACACCGGGCACGCCTGCCACCGCCGCCCACAGCAGCGGTGCCACGGTCGCATCAGAGGTGTTCTCGGCCACCGACTCGCACGCCGCGCGGGCCAAGCCGGGCCCGTCGAGCAGAGCCGGATCACGGCCGCACAGGGACCCCAGCAGCGCGCGCGCCCCGTCGAGGTCACCGGAGTCGAGCAGATCGGCCATCTCGGCACCGGTACGGGCCAGCGTGGTCCCACCCAGGGCTGTCCAGGTAGCGACGGCGGTGAGCAGCGCCAGGGCGGTTGAGTCACCGATACGACGCTGCGCGATCGAACCGGCGACTGCCAGCGTGCCTCCTAACACAGCGGTGTGCACCACCCCGGCAGCGCGCCCGTCGCGATAGGTGATCTTCTCCAGTGCCGTTGCGCACCAACCGAACCCTGCGACCGGGTGTCCGCGCCGGGGATCGGCAAACATCACGTCGGCCAGGTAGCCAACGGCGATCCCAACCGGTATCGCCAGCCCGACAGCACCCACACCGGCAGCATTGCATACCCGAAGGCGCAGGCTAATCGGGCGTATCGGAGGCAATCGGGCGGTCCACGGCCCGGACCAGACAATGGCGCTGGATCAGGCTCTGCGGGCGCACACCATCGACGCCGCACGCACCCTGCATCGCGACTCCCTGGTCGGGTCGATCACCGTCGGAAAACTGGCCGACTTCACCGAATTGGCTGCCGATCCCTTCACCGTCGACCCGGAACGCCTGGCCGACAAAGCCACCGTGGCGGGAACCTGGGTGGGCGGTGAACGCGTCGACCTCAACGCCTTCCTGGCCGCGGTCGGCGGCATCGACACCGCGCCCCACGCTCACCTGGCCGGGCGCGCGGGCCAGACCGGTTGCTGCTGAAACCTCACCGAACCGGACTTGTCGTACCCCGCGCCTACTGTCGCAATCGGCGATCGGGGGGATCGCGAAATGGGGGTTTGGTGGGGAATTCGCACGACATGAATCGCGAGACGAAGTCGAAGGAACCGGCGTCGAAGGAACCGGCGCCGAAGGAACCGGCGCCGAAGGAACCGGCGTCGAAGGAACCGGCGTCGAAGGAACCGGCCGCCGAGACCTGGCCCGCATACCTGCGGCGGGTCAGCGCCGGGGCTACGCAGGCTCAGATCGCCGCCCGGGTCGGAGTTGGCCGGCTGTCGGTCTGCAACTGGCTGCGGGGCACAACCCATCCCAAAGCCGAGACGGTGATTGACGTGGCCCGCGCTTTCCGGCGCTCCCCGGTCGAAGCACTGATCGCGGCGCGCTACCTCGAACCCTCCGAGGCCGCCGAACCGGTCGTGATCCGGGCATCGCTGGCCGACGCCCGCGCCGACGACCTCGGGGCCGAGGTATCAGCCCGGCTCGCCGAATTGGCTCGCCGATCGGCGGCGGATCAGATCGGTTGACCGGCCGTCTTGATGCCGCAGAGTTGGTTAAGCCGGTCGAGGGCGAGATCCACCGAGGCCCCGTCGGCAGGAACGTAGGTGCGGTCGGTCAAGGCCTGCATCTGTCCACGGCGCGCCGCCACGTATTCCCGGGCGGCCGCCGCCACATCGGCGGGCTCGGCGGCGATCTCGGGTTCGAACAGGTCCAGGGCCCTGTCCACCGGGGCGTTCTGGATTCTG
>SYAA01000298.1 GCA_005789055.1 Actinomycetota bacterium | reverse complement strand
CGCTGCGCGAACAGCCGGGAAACGTTGGCCAGCAAGGTGAACCCGGTGATCCCCGAAGCGGTGACCCAGGTGGCAGCTCAGGTGATCGGCAACGACGCCGCGATCACCGTAGGTGGGATGTCGGGTGCCTTCGAACTCAACGTCTACATCCCGATGATGGCGCGCAACCTCCTGGAGTCGTTCACCCTGCTGGCCAACGTTTCCCGGCTGTTCGCGCAGCGTTGCATCGACGGCCTGGTGGCCGACGAGGACCGGTTACGCCGCCTCGCCGAGTCGTCCCCGTCGATCGTTACCCCATTGAACTCGGCCATCGGTTACGAAGAGGCCGCAGCGGTTGCCAAGGAGGCCCTCAAGGGCCGCAAGACGATTCGGCAGACCGTCATCGATCGCGGCCTGATCGGCGAGAAACTCTCCGAAGAGGAGATGGATCGCCGGCTGGATGTGTTGGCAATGGCGAAGGTCCGCGACGAGGGCTAATCACCGGCCGAATGTGGCGCAACTGCGCCCCCCGGGGCTGAGAGCAACCGGATGCCCGGCCTCACTGTCACGCTGTGCAGCACCAGGCTCAGTGTCACGGTCACGACCACCGCCTGGGCGATGACGTCCTCGTGCTGGATCTCACCGCTGTCGATGACGAGCAGGCCGAGCACCAGCGTTCCGATTCCGCGCAGGCCGAACCAACCGACGAACGCGCGCTCGCGCAGGGCCAGATCCGTGCGCAGGAACGCGATCCATACCGCAACCATCCGAACCGCAAAGACGGCGATCAGGACGAAAACGATCACTCGCCAACTCACCTGTCGCCAACCATCGATCAGGGCGAAGGCGCCGAACATGGCGAAAACCAGCAATTCCAGCAGCTGTGAAGCCGCGTCGGAGAACTGATTGGGCACCGCTGCGCCGACGGTCCCGTCTGGGTCGGCGGCCGCACCGCGGATCGTGACTGACGCGAACGCCAGTCCGCCGGTGAAAGCGGTCACGAAACCACTGGCATGGACAACCTCGCCGAGTTCGAAGCAGACCAGAGCAATGGCGAGCGTGGCCAGTTGCGCCCAGATATCACTGATCCAGCCTCGCCGTCGCGACCACACCACGAGCAGACCACCAATCAGCCCGGTCGCGACACCCATGAGGACAGAGACGACTTCAGTGCGAAAGGCGAACCACGCCCAATGGCCCGGGTCAGGGTCAACCCGGGCCGAGGCCAGCGCCACTGCCGCCAACAGCGCGCCCAAGGCGATCCCGTCGGAGAACCCGCTCTCGACGGAAAGGGCGTGGCGAATCCGCGCGGGAACCCGAGCATCCTCCAGGAGGGCCTCGATCAAGGCGACTTCCGTCGGCGCGATGATCGCGGCGAGACACACCGCCTCCCACCATGGCAGGACGGGCAGCAGCAGAGCGGCGGTCAGCGCCCCAAGCACCAGCGTGACCGGTATTCCAATGACGATCAACCGAAAACTCAGCAGCCCGCGACGCAGGACACGACTGAGATCAAGTCGGGAAGCCTGGACGAACAGGATCACCGTCAGCGCGAGTTGGGCAAGGGTTGTGTAGCCCTCGGTACCCGGCCCCGCGTCAAGCACATTCAGTGCGAACGGGCCCAGTGCCATGCCCAGCAGCATGAAGATCAGTGCCGGCGCGACGTACCAGCGCCGGATAAGGCCTGAAACCAGCGCGTAGCAGAAGACCAGTGCGATGAGGACGAGAGCGGTCTGGCTGTGCATCGCGGTGACGGGAGCGACTACGCGCCGTTGGTGGGACCGCCCGAGTTCGCACCCGGGATGTCGGTGATCGGGAAATTCGGCATCGGCGGCGGGGACGAGGTGGCCGGCAGCGCGGGAATCTCCTCGGCCGGAATGTCAGTGAGCGCATTGACCGGTGGGCCGTTCTCCCGGCCGCCGTAGACGCTGCCCGGCGCGCGTCGGCCGAGCAGTTCGCTGACCGTCACCAGGTGGTAGCCGTTGGCCTTGAGCACCGGGATGAACTGGGCCACCAAGTCCACGGTCGAGGAGTAGCTGTCGTGAAAAAGCACCACCGAGCCGGGTTTGATCTGTGTCATCAGCACGTAACGGGTGGCAGCGGTATCCGAATCGTTGATCCAATCAAACGGGATGACATCCCAATTGATTCCGGCGAGCCCGTCTTGGGCCGCCACCGCGTTCACGGCGTCATTGGTCAGCCCGCCGGGCGGACGCCACAGCGTCGGGGTTGATCCGGTAGCGGCGCGGATCGCATCGTTGGCCTTTGCGAATTGATCCGGCACGTACTCGGCTCCGATGGTCGTCATGTTGGGGTGTTCCCATGTGTGGTTGCCGATCTCCATACCCGCCTCGGCGACCCGAGCGGCACCGTCCGGATTGGCCGCCACCTTGTTTCCGATCATGAAGAACGTCGCTTTGGCATCCGACTGCTGCAGCACGTCCACCAACCGATCGGTGTAGGGGGTCGGTCCGTCGTCGAATGTCAGGGCAACGCACTTGACTTTCCCGCAGTCAATCGGTGCAGTGGTGTCGGATCCAGCGGTGTCGGATCCAGCGGTGTCGGATCCTGGGGCGCAGCCGCTCAACAGCAGGGCCGCGGCAACGAACAGACGACGCAGCACGGCGCAAGTTTACGGCAGCGCGTCCGGAGTTATCTCCTCGAGCATCTCGGTGACCAGAGCGGCGATCGGGGACCGTT
>SYAA01000297.1 GCA_005789055.1 Actinomycetota bacterium | reverse complement strand
CAGGGCGGCCAGGTGATTTATGCGGCGCTGCGGCGATGGGCAGCCAACCCGGCTTCCGCGCCGGACCCATCCAGCCTGTCGTGGGTGTCGATCGGCAATCCGGAGAACAACTTCGGCGGTCGCGCGGCCACACCCCTGCCGGCCGACTCTCCGTATCTGGGCACCGAAGTGATTCGCCAGTACGACGGCTGGGCCGATTGGCCGACTGACCCGACCAACCTGTTGGCGGTGGCCAACGCGGCGGTAGGGATGTCAAACACGCACGTCTTCGGGTACTTCGACGTCGATCTCAACGATCCCGAGAACATCCGGTACACCCCGGACAAGGCCGACGGCACCCCGGGCAACATCACCTACGTGTTCGTCCCCACACCGGTGCTCCCGTTGATCGCGGCCACCGGTCTGCTTGCGCCACTGCTGAATCCGATTCTGGACCCGGTGTTGCGCCCGATCATCGAGAAGGGCTACCAGCGGCCCATCGGACCGGTCGGTGCGAGCGCCACGCCTGCCGTCGGTCCGAATCCCGCAGCGGCCCAATCTGCCGCAGCCGCCCAATCAAACTCAGTGGCCCAATCAAACTCAGAGGCCCAATCAAGCTCAGCGGCCCAATCTGCCCGAGCCGATCGGTCTCCCGCAGCCCCTCAGCCTGCCGAGGTCGCTCGGTCTGCCGCAGCGCCGGATCTCGGGTCGGCAATCGCGGCGGCACCTGCGCTGCCCGACCAGGCCGGTGCAGTACTGGGCGACGAGCCGCGCCAGGTTAATCAGCGCCGCGCCGTCGGTCCTGAGCGTCAGGGTCGGGCCGCGCGCCAGGTTCGGGCCGACCGCACCGCTGACTGACCCGGGTCCCATCCCGTTACGGTGGAGCCGTGAGCCCGCGGCACGGCATCGACGAGGATTTTCTTGCGCTGCCACGTGCCCGACTGGCCGACGCGGCGCTCTCGGCGGCTACCGCCGGCGGGGCTAGCTACGCTGACCTGCGAGTCCACGCCATCACCACTGAGATCGTGCAGCTGCGTGATGGCGAGTTGGAGTCGGCGGTACTGGACCGCGAGGTGGGTCTGGCGGTGCGGGTGATCGTGGACGGCACCTGGGGTTTCGCCTCCCACGCCGGACTGCGCCCGGATATCGCCGCCGATTCCGCACGCCACGCGGTGGGCGTGGCGGTGACACTGGCCGCGCTCAACGCCGAGCGGATCGAACTGGCCGACGAACCGGTCTACCCCGATGCCACCTGGGTTTCGAACTACCGCATCGACCCGTTCGCCATCCCCACCGAGGAGAAGGTCGCGCTGCTGCGGGAGTATTCCGCCCGGCTGCTGGCGTCCGACGGAGTGGACCACGTGTCGGCAATGGTCATGAGCGTCAAGGAGCAGACCTTCTACGCCGACACCTTCGGTTCGGCGATCACCCAGCAGCGGGTCCGGATCATGCCGACGTTGGAGGCGGTTTCCGTCGACGCGGCGGTGGGCAACTTCGAATCGATGCGCACGCTGGCTCCGCCCACTGCCCGCGGCTGGGAGGCTGTCGCCGACGATCAGGTATGGGACTGGTCGGGCGAACTCGCCGAACTGCCCGTCCTGTTGGCCGAGAAAACCAAGTCGCCCAGCGTCGTCGCCGGACCGACGGATCTGGTGATCGACCCGACCAACCTCTGGCTGACGATCCACGAGTCCATCGGACACGCCACCGAGTACGACCGGGCGATCGGTTACGAAGCCGCCTACGCGGGGACCTCCTTCGCCACCCCGGACAAGTTGAATACCCTGCGCTACGGCTCGCCGGTGATGAACGTCACCGCCGACCGCACCGTCGAATACGGCCTTGCCACAACCGGTTACGACGCCGAGGGGGTGGCGGCCCAGCAGTGGGATCTGGTGCGGAGGGGGATCTTCGTCGGCTACCAGTTAGATCGAGTGTTCGCCAAGCGACTCGGCAAGGACCGATCCAACGGTTGTTCCTACGCAGACTCGGCGCACCATGTGCCGATCCAACGGATGCCCAACGTGTCGCTGCAACCCGGAACCGATGATCTGAGCACGGCGGACTTGATCGACCGGGTGAGTGACGGCCTGTACATCGTCGGCGACAAGAGTTGGTCGATTGACATGCAGCGCTACAACTTTCAGTTCACTGGACAGCGATTCTTCAGGATTCGCGACGGCCGCCTGGACGGGCAGGTTCGTGACGTCGCGTACCAGGCCACCACGACTGACTTCTGGAACTCCATGGAAGCTGTCGGCGGGCCTTCGACCTGGCGGCTCGGCGGGGCGTTCAACTGCGGGAAGGCTCAACCGGGTCAGGTAGCTGCGGTCAGTCACGGATGTCCGTCGGCGTTGTTCCGTGGCGTGAACGTGCTCAATACCCGCACCGAGTCGGGCCGCGGATGATCCCGCCACAGCAGGTCGTCGAATTAGGGTTGCAGGCTGCGGCGGCCTCCGGGCGATCCGACGAGACGATCGTGATCGTCTCTGACCGCGCGGAGGCGTCGCTGCGCTGGGCGGGCAACTCGATGACCACCAACGGCGTCTCGACGAGTCGCACGACTGCCGTTATTTCCATTGTGCGCCGGGGTGATACCGCGCGGGTTGGGACGCGTGGCTCAAGCGCTGTCGACGAGGGGGCTGTCGCCGCATTGGTCGCCGCCGCCGCCGATGCCGCTCACGCTGCGCCGGAAGCCCGTGACAACGCGCCGCTACTTACCGGATCCGGCGAGCCGGCCGACTGGGACGACCCGGTACCGACAACCGGCGCCGGAGCGTTCGCCGAGGTGGCCCGCGCCCTATCGACGGGTTTCGCTGGTACCGACCGGCTCTACGGCTACGCCCACCATGTGGTGGAGACGACGTTGGTGGGCACCTCGACCGGGCTGCGTCGCCGCTTCACTCAGCCGACCGGTTCGGTGGAGATCAACGCCAAGCGTGGACATGCCAGTGCCTGGGCCGGGGTGAGCGCACCGTGGTTCACCGATGTGCCATTGGATTCGATGCTCGAAGATCTCTCGGTCCGGTTGGGATGGGCCGAGCGCACCGTCGAGTTGCCGGCCGGTCGCTACGAAACCCTGATGCCGCCCTCGACGGTGGCGGACATGATGATCTATCTCGGCTGGTCGATGGATGGACGCGGTGCGCAGGAGGGCCGCACCGCGTTGTCGGCGCCGGGTGGGGGAACCCGGGTCGGGGAGAAGCTCACCGATCTGGCGTTGACGATGTACTCCGATCCGCGTGCGCCCGGACTCGAGTGCGCGCCGTTCGTCCACACCGCCGCCGGTTCGGAGCGACTCTCGGTGTTCGACAACGGATTGGGCATCGACCGAGTGGACTGGATCCGTGACGGCGTTATTTCCTCGCTGGTGTATCCGCGCGCCGCGGCCGCCGAGTTCGGTACCGCTCCCGCGGTGCCCGCCGACAACCTACTCATGACCGGAGGCACCGCGGATTTGGCCGATATGGTGGCCGCCACCGAGCGAGGTTTGTTGCTGACCACGCTGTGGTACATCCGTACCGTCGACCCCACCACCCTGCTGCTCACCGGCCTGACCCGGGACGGGGTGTACCTCATCGAGGACGGCAAGGTCACCGCAGCGGTCAACAACTTCCGGTTCAACGAGAGCCCCCTTGATCTGCTGCGCCGGGCCACCGAGGCAGGTGTGCCCGAAAAGACACTGCCGCGGGAGTGGAGTGACTGGGCCACCCGCGCGGTGATGCCGACCCTGCGAATTCCCGACTTCCACATGTCCTCGGTCAGCCAGGCGCAATAATTGACTGTGGCCGCAGACGATATCGACACCTGGCTCAGCCGACTGACCATGCAGTCCCCGATGGGACAGCAGCGACTGATCGGGCTGATCCGTGCGAGATGTGCAGACGCGGTGTCATTGTCGCCGCTGCCGTCTGAACTGGCTGCGGCGCAACCTGAATCAGAGATCGAGTCTGTAGTGATCGACTTTGCCGAACAGTTCAGCATCGACGTATCGGTGATCACCGACGCCCAGCGTGCGGCACTGACCGGGGCGCTCGGCCGGGGGGCATTCGGCGCGGTCATGCAGATGTACGTCGCCGATTTTCTGCCTCGGGTCGCCGCAGGGTTGACCGCGCTGGGCCTACCAGTGGACTGGATATCTCCCGAGCCGAAATGGGATACCGAGACCGACGCCTCGGATGTGGTGTTCAACCATCTGCTGCCCGGGATCGCGCGCCTGCGGTCACTGGACCCGGTCACCACCGAAGTGGTGCGACTGCGCGGCGCGGTCGCGCACGACTGTCGGCTGTGCAAGTCCCTGCGTGATACGACCGCGCTGGATGCCGGCGGGTCGGAGGGTCTCTATAACGAGATCGAGCATTACGAGGACTCCGGGTTGCTCACCGACGGCCACAAGGCAGCCCTGCGTTATGTCGATGCTCTCGTCTGGTCACCGGCCCGGATCACACCTGCCGTCGCGGCCGACGTGCTGCAGCACTTCTCGCCGGTCCAGGCCCGCGAGCTGACGCTGGATGTGATGCGCAACGCCAGCAACAAGATCGCCGTGGCGTTGCGGGGCGACGCGCCCCGGGTCGAGCAGGGCACATCGCTGTACACGATCGACGCCGACGGCCAACCGGTCTACTCCTGATGGCAGTCGGCAGTCTCTCCGAGGTAGTGATCGACTGTCACGACTGTGACTCACTCGCCGAATTCTGGGCGGCGGTGCTCGGCGGAACTGCGGTGCGCGAATCGGCGGAGTGGGTGGCGGTGATCATGCCCGACGGCTCGACGACGGTGTCGTTCCAGCAGGTGCCCGAAGCGAAAGTGGGTAAGAACCGGGTGCACCTTGATGTGCTTGTCACCGATCTCGAGGAGGCGGCCGCCCAGTGCGTCGCACTGGGGGCGACACAGGTGACCGATCGGCGGGCCGATCCCATTGGGGATTTCATCGTCCTGCTTGACCCAGAGGGCAATGAGTTCTGCGTCGTCATGAGCTGAGTCACCCCGGATCCTGCGCGACGTGGACGCTAGGCTCGTAGCGCGCCGATGGTGTACGGGGCGGTAGCTCAGTTGGTTAGAGCCGCGGACTCATAATCCGT
>SYAA01000296.1 GCA_005789055.1 Actinomycetota bacterium | reverse complement strand
GGCCAAGACCGGGCGCCGACGCGCCCAGGCGAGCAGTCCACCGGTCGCCAAAGCCGTTGCCAATGCGTCGAAATTGGTGAAGGCCTGAAATATCAGGATCGGTGACGCCGCCACCAACGCTGCGTCCCACACTCGTCGACCAGCAAGCATCGCTGTGGCCCATACCGTTGCAAGCCACGCCAGCGCCAGACCAAGTGCCGAGATGTTGAAGAACATCACCACCTCGGCGACCCCGGCCAGCACCGGCAGCCCGGTCGCCTTAGCGACGGCGGTATAGGTCTTCGCGAGCGACATCGACAGGTATTGGTAGATACCGGTCAGGACGGGGTATTCCATGTAGCGCACTGCGGGGCTGCCGTCGTATTGCGTCTGCGGCGTCCCGTCGGCATCTAATTCCAACCAGCTCGACTTGTACGGAAATTTCCCCTGGCTCAACAGTTCCGCGCCATACAACGGCACGGTGTCGGAGTAGCAAAACTCGTAGTACGCGCGCTGGTTCTCCCAATTGGCGACCCGCTGATCGGGCGAGCCGGTTCCGACGGTCTGCAGACAGGGAGCCTTCGTCGACCACCCGAGCGCCAGGAACACCAGCCCGATGATGAACATCACCCGCAGCGGTGTCAGTACCCGCGTCCGGCCCACCACCGCGTGCCGCCCGACTGGGCCGCCGACCACGTCGGACAGTGCCGCGCCCAGTGCGTCGGTGCGGCTGGGCAGATCGCGGTCATCGGCGGTGCGCAGATCCTCGGCGAGGGGCTGGGGCGAGACCGAGGGGCGCTGCAACGACTCCGCGGCCCCGGCTGTCGCAACGTCACCGGACGACGCTCCGATCACGGAGGCGGTGGAGCGGGCGGCACGTTGGGGTCGGGTGGCGGCGGCAACGGCGGCGGCGGAGGAGGAAGCGGAGGCGGCAGCGGCTGCTCCGGCGGTGGCGGAGGCAGTGGAGCGGCCGGGGGAGGTGCCGGAATCGTCAATCCCGGAAAAATCTCGATACCCGCGGGCGGCGGTGGCGGCGGCGGCAGCGGCGGCGGCGGAAGGCCGTTGTCCTGCGGCGCGCCGACGGGACCTTGAACAGGTGCCGGGTTTCGGGCCGGCGCCGGCGGCGGGGGCGGCGGGGCGGGCACACCGGCGTAACCGCCGACCTCGGCGGGGGTGGGGAAGGACTCGAAGTCGGTGCCGCTGAGGGCGCCGTCCATGGTGGCCTTCCAAATGTCGGCGGGCAGACCCGAGCCGTAAACTGACCCACCCCAACTGTTGACCAGTGGCTGGTCACCCTTGACGGTGCCCACCCAGACCGCCGTGGACAGCGACGGCGTGAAGCCCACCATCCAGGCGTCCCGATTGGCACCGGTGTCGCCGAGTTGGTGGGTGCCGGTCTTGGCCGCCGACGCGCGGCCGCCGGCCAGGTTGTGGCCCGCGGACCAACCCGGGATCGGTTGCATCGCTGCTGTGACGTTGTCGGCGACCGCGGCCTCGATTCGGCGTTCACCCGGATCGTTTTCCATACCGACATCGAAGAGAACGTCGCCCTCGGCATTGACGACCTTCTGCACAAAATGCGGGCGGTGGTAGATACCGGAAGCCGCCAGCGTCGCATAGGCCGACGCCATGTCGATTACCCGTGTCTCGTACTTTCCCAGGACCACACCGGGTGCAGGCGGACCGCCCAACCCGTCCTCGGAGAGGGTGTGATTGACCCCGGGGAAACTCTCGGCGATGCCGGCCCGGTGCGCCGCATCGGCCACGTCCTCCGGTCCGTTCTTGAGTTTCAGCATGAGTCGGTAGTAGCTGGTGTTCAGCGACTGCTTGAGCGCCTCGGCGATGTTGCAACTCCCGCAGCCCGCGCCGTCGACATTGTTGATGGTCAACTTCTCGTCAACCTTCAGCGGTGAGCTGTCCACCTGGTAGCCCAATCCCATGCCCTGCTCGAGCGCCGCCACCAAGGTGAAAACCTTGAACGCCGAACCGGTGGGCAGACCGGCCTGGGCGAAGTCGAAGCCCGCCGCGTCGGTACCGCCGTAGTAGGCCCTGACGCCGCCGTCTCGGGGGTCGATCGACACCACCGCGGTGCGCATCTCAGGCATCTGGCCATCCAGGTAGGTCGCGGCCGCATCGACCGCGGCGTTTTGGGCCTGCGGGTCGATGGTTGTGGTGATCTGCAGCCCCTGGGTGTTCAGGGTGTCCTGATCGATGTTGAACAACTCGAGAAGTTCGTTGGTGACCTGCCGCTCGATCAGACCGTTCGGGCCGGTGGTGAGGTTTTCCGTCTTGGCCTTGTCCGGCGCCACCGTCTGCGGGAAAACCTGTTGTGCACGTTCGGATTCGGACAGCGCGCCGATGGTCACCATTCCGTCGAGGACCCAGTTCCACCGAGCCAGCGCACCGTCGGCGTCAACGGCGGGGTCGAGCGTCGACGGGCGCTGGATGAGGGCCGCCAACAACGCTCCCTCAGAGACCGTCAGTTCTTCCACCGGTTTGTCGAAGTACGCCCTCGACGCCGCGGAGACGCCGTAGGCACTGCGGCCGAAGTAGATGATGTTGAGATAAGCCTGCAGCACTTCGTCTTTGGACCACTGCTGCGACATCTTGGTGGAGATGACCAATTCCTTGGCCTTGCGGATCAGACCGCCGAGGCCGTACCGCTGATCACCGACCATAGCGTTCTTGACGTACTGCTGGGTGATCGTCGACCCGCCCTGGATATCCCGGCCGAACAGGTTGTTGCGCACCGCCCGAGCGAAACCGGAGATCGAGAAACCGGGATTGGTGTAGAAGTCACGATCCTCGGCGGCCATCACGGCGTTACGCACCTGCACCGGCACCGCAGAGATATCGACGTCGACCCGATTGCCCTCGGGTGGAACGATTTTCGCGATCTCGGAACCGTCACTGGCCAGGATCGTCGAAACCTGACTGGTTCGGATGTCACCGGGCTTGGGAACATCAACGAGCAGATAGGCCATGCCGAAGGTGAGCAGCGGGAGAACGATGAATACCGCGGCGGCGGCGGCCAGCCAGCGGCGCACACCCCAGCCGCCGAAACGGTGCAGAACTCCCGGCCGCGCCGACGATCCGTCGTCCGCGGGCGGGGCCGGCTGCGCGGGCGGGGCCGGCGGAGGTGGCGCTGATTTGGTTCTCGGCCGGTCGAGCGCGGCCTTGGCTGCCTCGACCTGATCGGACACCGGCGCCATGATGGCTGTCGGCCGATCATCGGCCGGGGCCCGACGCTCGGCACGGCCGATCTGCGCCGACGGGTCTGTCCGCTCACGACCCCCCGCACTGTGCCGCGGTCCGTTGCCTGGGCGGTCCCGACCCTCGTCGTTATTCACTGGCGGTACGCGCGCCGGTGCGGCGCGCAGGTCGAGTGCCGGGCGAACCCTTCACGGGCCGCGGCGCGCCGAGCACGTAGGACTTCACCAGGTGATTCCAGCTGCAAGTCCGGCATACCTCCACCACGTGTACGGAGAACTCGTCGAATCGCGTCGTCAAGAGCACCAGTTCCTCGGCGCTTCGCGCTGATCCGGACACCGCGCCCAGGTGGTCTCCGAAAACCCATGAGACAAGGGTGAGTTGTTCCTTGCGGCAGATCGGGCACATCACTGAACTGAGTTTCCCGTGGAACTTGGCGGCGCGCAGTAAATACGGGTTGGCGTCGCAGACCTCGGTGACGCCGGTCCGCCCCGAATACACTTCGGCCAGCAGGGAACGGCGCCGAAGCGCGTAGTCCACCACCTGCCGCTGCAAACGCACGGCAACCAGAGTACGTCGGGGCCGATCACACCGAAGTGCCACTGACCCCCCGACACACCATGGGCCGCGACACGGCCGGCGCCCGGACACCCCGATGGGGTGCGGTTTGGAGCCAAATATATCGCTCCGATACAATTTGCGGAGACGTTGTAGAACCCTAACGGTGGAGGAGGTGACTCGGTGCTGGAGCTCGCGATCCTGGGCCTGCTGCTCGAGTCCCCGATGCACGGCTACGAACTGCGCAAACGCCTCACCGGGCTACTCGGCGCCTTCCGGGCGTTCTCGTACGGCTCGCTAT
>SYAA01000295.1 GCA_005789055.1 Actinomycetota bacterium | reverse complement strand
CGTCCGGGTCGTCATCAACGCGCCGACGGTGGTGGCGGCCGCGGGCAGCCTGGAGACACCGGCCCTGCTGCTGCGGTCCGGCATCGGTGGACCGGCGGTCGGCAAGGGTCTGCACATGCATCCGGCGTCCCTGGTCGCGGGGATCTATGACGACCCGCAGGAGCAGTGGCACGGCCCGGGGATGGCCGGTGCGATGGATGAGTTCGCCGAATTCAACGAGGGCTACGGCTATCTGATCGAGGGTGTGCAGCACCTGCCGGCGTTGTTCGCCAGTGTCGTGCCGTTCACGTCCGGGGCGCAGCACAAGGAACTGTGTCAGCAATACCGGCACCGCGCCGACTTCCTGATCCTGCTCAAGGATCGCGGCACCGGCAGCGTCACCATCGACGACAACGGCGAGGCCGTGCACTGGTATCCCTTCGACGACCAGTTGGACCGGGACAACTTCAAGCACGCGATCGTGACGTGCATTCGGATGCACGTGGCCGCCGGAGCGCAGCAGATTTTCGTCGCCGCGCAGGCGATGCCGCCGTGGCAGCGCGGCGAGGATCTGGAGGCCTTCATCGAGAAGGTGAACCAGATCCCGATCGGGCCCGGCGGAACGCCGGTGTTCTGCGCGCACCAGATGTCCAGCGCCCGTCTGGGCTCCGACCCGAACACCTCGGTGGCGGACCCCAACGGGGAACTGCACGACACGCCCGGTGTCTGGATTGGGGATTCCAGCGGCATGCCCACCTGCTCGGGCGCGAACCCGATGCTGACGGTGATGGCACTTGCGCACCGAACCGCCACCAACATGATCAAGGCCGGCGACCGCGTCGGGGTCCCCGCCTGACGTGGCCCTGATGTCGCTCCGGGGCGGTTCGACTGGTTAGGATTAGCCAGGTTCGGGGCCGCGCCCGGGCCGGATCCCGGAGGCGTTCTGATCACGTTAAGCTCCGCCGACCGTGCGCCAGACCCCGCCGTCCTGCGCAGCCCGGGCGGATTCACCTGGTTCTACGTCGATCTCGTCGATGACCACGGCCGAGCCGCGACGCTCATCTGGTCCTGGGGTCTGCCGTTTCTGCCCGGGTACGCGCAGTCCGCGCGCACCGGTCGCCCCCGCCTTCCGCTGCAGCGGCCCAGCGTCAACCTGGTCGTCTACGAAGGCGGCCGCGAGCGCTTCTACCTGCTTTCCGAACTGCCCACCGAGGAGTGCACCTGGGGCGAGGACGGCTCCTCGTGGCGCCTCGGTGACTGCTCCTTTTCCTGGACCGACACTCCGGCGGTGGCCGGCGGCGTCTCGATCCGCACGCTGCAGGCGACCCTCGACCTGGCACTGCCCACCGGCGGCCGGGCCACCGGGAAGTTGTGGCTGTCTGGTCCGCTGCGGCGCGACCTGCCCGACGCGGCGGGCGGTGATGTTTCCCCGCCGGGACTCGGCCGCGGATCCCTCGACACCTGCACACATCTATGGACGCCGATGATGGCCGCCAGCCGGGGTGGTCTGGAACTGGACACCCCGGGCGGGGAGTTGCGGATCGAGGGTCGTGGTTACCACGACCGCAACAGTGCCGGGCAGCCGCTGCAGTCCCTGGGCATCCATAGCTGGTGGTGGGGCCGACTCGCACTGCCCGGTCGCGATCTGATCTTCTACCGGTTGGTTCCGTCGGAACCCGGAAAAGCGCCGCGCGATCTCGTCGTCGAGATCGCCGAAGACGGGACCTGCCGTGCGCGTGAACAGGCTGCACTGCAGATGGGGCGCGAGCGCCGGAACGTCTGGGGTCTGCGCTGGCCGGACAGCGCTGTCTTCGCCGATCCAGACGGACACATCGTGCGGGTCGACGTCGACTCGGTACTCGACAACGGTCCGTTCTATCAGCGGTATCTGCTGCGGGGCCGGTGTGGGTCTGACGAGGGTTACGGAATCGGGGAGAACCTGATGCCAGACCGAGTGGACACCGACCTTTTGCGGCCACTGGTTCGGATGCGGGTGCACCGCGCCGTCGGCGCCAACTCGATGTGGCTGCCGCTGTTCTCGGGCGACGTCGATGGCAGGTGGTCGCGGCTGCTCAAACGGTCCGGGGGAGCGCGTGTATGACCGTCGCCGGGCCGGGCCGGTACCTGTCGCCGGCTGACCTGCTCGACGGTTCGGCTCCGCGCTGGGCTCAGATCCTGGCGATGCTGCTGGCGCTGCCGGCGCTGCTGCCGCTGAGCCTGGTCGCGGTCAACGCCGTGTTCTGGACCCGCGGCCGCGCCGTGGCCGCCACCGGGGTCGCGCCGGGCGATGTCAGCGTGCTGATTCCGGCCCGCGACGAGGTCGCCACCATCGAAGCCTGCGTGCGCGCCGCCGACAGCGCCCGCGGCCCGATCGGTGAGATCATCGTCTACGACGACGGCTCCACCGACGGGACCGCCGAGGTGCTTGCCCGGCTTGAGCCGCAGGTGCCGCGCCTGAAGGTGATGCGCGGCGGCGAGTTGCCCGCCGGCTGGGTCGGTAAGCCGCACGCCCTGCACTGCCTAAGCGCCGCGGCTCGCGGGCAGTTGCTGCTCAACATCGACGCCGATGTCACCCTGCGCCCCGACGGCGTGTTGCGGATGCTCTCGCTGATCGGTCCAATCGGCGAGGTCGGTCCAGTCGGCGGTCCAGTCGGCGGTCCAGTCGGCGGTCCAGTCGGCGGTCCAGTCGGCGCGGCGATCGTGACAGCTGTTCCCCGGCAGCGCACCGGCAGCTTCGCCGAACGGCTGATGATCCCGCTGCTGCACCTGTCTTACGTCGCCTGGTTGCCCATGGCGTTGATTCCCAGGACCCGCGACCCGCGCGTGCTCGCGGCCAACGGTCAACTCCTGCTGGTCCGCCGCTCGGCACTGGAATCGATAGGCGGCTGGAACCGGGTGCGTGCGGCACTGGTGGACGACATGGCGCTGTGCCGTGCGGTCAAGGCCGACGGCGGACGGGTCGTCTTCGCCGACGGTGATCAGATGGCCGACTGCCGGATGTACTCCGATGGCGCCGCACTGCGGCGCGGTTTCACCAAGAACTTCTATGAGGGCATCGGTGGACGGCCACCGGCGCTGATCGTCGTCGCGGCGTTGCACCTGTTGTTCTTCGTCGCGCCGTATGTCGCGTTGCCCGTCGCGCTGGCAGTGGGGGCACCGGGGTTAGCCGCCGCCGCCGCTGTCGGGGTGCTCGCCAATGTGGGTCTGCGGGTGATCATGGCGGTGCGCTATCACCACAGTCTGTCCAGCGTGCTGCTGCACCCGGTGGCCGTACTGCTCATGATGGGCGTTCTGGTGGAGAGCTTCCTGTGCAGCCGCCGCGGTGATATCCGCTGGCGCGGCCGTTCCTACGCCGCGCAGGCGCAACGGGAGGCGGTGTGAATCGTCCCGACGCACAGGTATTGGCCAGGGCCGGCGACACTCGAAAGGAGGCCTTCCTGCGGCTGGCCCGGCCTTACGCGCGGCGGCGGGTGGCCCGCGGGCTGGACGGGCTGTGGGTGAGCGGACTCGCCGAGGCTCGGGCTGCGCTGGCTCAGCGGCCGCTGATCTTCGTCGCCAACCACGTCGCCTGGTGGGACGCGCTGCTGCTGCTGCCACTCGATGACGCACTCGGCGGTACCGGCTGGGCGGTGATGGATTCCCGCAACCTGCGCTCGCTGCCCTTTCTCGGCTGGGTCGGCGCCCTGCCGCTGGACCGCAGCAGCCCGCAGCGCAGCCGGGAGTGCCTGCAGTCCTGTGCGGACCTGCTGGACCGGCCAGGCCGCGGCGTCTGGGTCTTTCCCCAGGGTCGGCAGCGGCCCGCGCACCTGAGGCCGCTGGACCTCAAGACCGGCCTGAGCATCATGCATGCCCGCAGACCGGTGGATCT
>SYAA01000294.1 GCA_005789055.1 Actinomycetota bacterium | reverse complement strand
GCGGCGCTGGCCTTCGCCACCCAGAGCGGGTGCCGGTTCACCGCGCAGTTGGGCGCGATGCGGATCGGCGAAGAGATCGACGCGCTGGACTCTTTGGCGATCCCCCCGATCCCGTTTACGGTGACCACCCGCCTGATGGCCTCGATCACCGCGATCATCCCGCTCTATGTCGTCTGTCTCGGTGTCAGTTATCTGAGCACCCAGGTCGTCGTCGCGCTCATTAGCGGCGGCTCGATGGGCGGATATGCGCACTACTTCGGTCTGATGTTGTCGGGCACCGATATCTTCTACTCAGTAGTCAAATGCGTTGTCTTCGTGGCCATCTGCTCGGTGCTGCAGTGCTACTACGGCTTCTACGCAGGCGGTGGACCCGAGGGTGTGGGGATTGCGGCCGGTCACGCGATGCGGTCGGCTATCAGCGTGGTGGTCGTCGTCAACATGCTACTGACGATGGCGATGTTCAGCCTCGACTCCGGCGCCAGGTTCGGCGGCTGATGGCAAAGGTCCTCGATCTCAGCGGGCGCGGGCCGTCCAATCGCACGCTGCTGCTCAGCGGAGTGGCCGTGATCGCCGCGTCTGCCGCCATCATTAGCCTGCTGTTGGATAAGTCCTCCGGGAGGTTTGATTCCTACACCCGCATCGTCGCCGAGCTGACCAACGTCGGTGACGGGCTGCCCAACCGGTCCGACGTGCGTTACCACGGGCTGCTCGTCGGCTCGGTCGACAATATCGTGCCCACCAGGAACGACGAACCGAACATGGTCCACATCGATATTGCCGACGACTACGCGCAGGCGATCCCGAAGACGGTAACCGCGCGTGTGGTTCCCAGCAGCGTTTTCGCCATCTCGGGCGTCGAGCTCATCGACAACGGAGCGGCACCCGCGATCCAGACCGGCGACCACATCGCCGAGGACACCAAGCTGCCGACGGTGTTGTTCCAGACCACGATCAGCAAGTTGCGCGACATTCTTTTCGCCACCGGACGCGGCCGGGAGGACGAAACGCTCGGTATCCTCGCGGCACTGGGCGCGGCTACCCATGACCGCCGGCCTCAATTACTCACTGCCGGAGCGCAACTCGACCGCATTGTCGACGAGCTGAATTCGGTTGTTGCCACCGACACCACAAGCCCGTCGACGTTGAGTGCACTGGTCGCCGCCGCCGAGGGGCTGCAGCAGACCGCACCGGATCTACTCGACTCGCTGCACCGGGCAGTAGGACCGATGCAAGCGATCGTCGAGCAACGCGCGCAGCTCGACACCATGCTGGCCGGCGGAACCCGCACCCTGGATACGGCGCACTCGGCCCTGGCTAATCATGTCGACCAGATGATCACCATTAGCAAGCACATGACGCCGGTCATGGGTGTGCTGGCACAGACGTCGAACAACTGGGTTCCCGCTTTTCAGAAGGCGAAAGTATTCTCGGAAAAGTTCCCGCAGGGCTGGGACTCGGAGCAGGCCGTGTTCAACCTGCGGGCGAACCTGTCGCTGACCCCGAGCTACTCCTACACCCGCGCCGACTGCCCGTCCTATGGCGCATTGAAGGGTCCGAGCTGCTTCACCGCACCCCTGATAGCGGTGCGGCCGGAACTGCCTGACGTGTTGCTGCCGCAGAACTACCAGCCGCCACCGGACCTCCTGCCACCGCCGGGCACCGTCGTGGGCCCGAGTGGCAACCTGATTGCCGTCGGGCCCCCGCTGATCAATCCGCAGGGGCCCAACCTGGTGGACCCGAATCCGCCGCTATCCGACGGCATCGGCACGGGTGTACTCGGCGGTGTTGGCCCGCCGATGACACCCGCGCCGCCAGTCCCGGGGACGGCCAACCCGGCTTTAACTACGCCGCCCGTGCCACTTAACCCGTCGCCGGCGCCGCTCGCGCCGGTTGCTCCGTGGCCTCCGGGCTATCTGCCGGGTGAAGCGGCGCCGGCGTCCTACGGTGGCAACGTCGGACCCGTCGGTAGCGCCCAGGAAGTCGAGCAGTTGTCCTACATCACCGGCCGACCGGCCACCGCGGCTACCCAGTTGCTGCTCGCGCCGGTGGTGCGCGGGATGACGGTCACCGAAGTCACCGGAGGTCAGCACTGATGAAGTTGGGCAAGATGGCCTTTGGGCTGGCCACGTTCCTCGTGGTCACCTCCGTGATGTCCTACCTGGTGTATTCCACACTGCAGCGCGAGGTGGCCGGCGCCACCACCGTGTATTCGGCAGAGTTCACCGACGTGTTCGGTCTGCGCGACGGCGACGACGTTCGGATGGCCGGCGTGCGCGTCGGTCGCGTGATGACCATCGACCTGCTGCCGGGCAGCCGCGCCAAGGTGAACTTCGAGCTGCAGGACGACCAGAAACTGCTGGGCAACACCGAAGCGTCGATCCTGTACCAGAACATCGTCGGCCAGCGGTATCTCGACCTTCACCTGGGCGAGACCGGTGATCCGACGCCGCTGCCGGCGGGCAGCGTCATCCCGGTGGACCGCACCATCCCGTCGTTCGATGTCGGCGTCGTGCTCAACGGCTACGAACCGCTGTTCGCCACCATCGACCCCAAGGCGGTCGATCAGATCTCCAGCGCCGCCATTCAGGCACTGCAGGGCGACGCTGCGTCGTGGGCGATGCTGGTCGAACAGACCGGCATGCTCACCGACACTTTCGCCGGCCGCGACCAGCTCCTCGGCGACATGATCACCGGCCTGGACCGGGTGTTCGGCACCCTGGCAAGCCAGAACGACAACCTGGACGAGACCCTCGCCAACACCCGGCAGATGGTGAACACCTTCAATGCCCGACGCCCGGAATTGGTCGACTCGATGGGTTCGCTGTCGCGGGTGGTACGCCAGTTGTCTACGGTTACCAGCGAGGTGAATCCCTCGCTACAGGCGCTGATCACCCGGGAACCGGGGTTCGCGGCCCATCTGGTCGCGATCGAACCGCAAGCGGCTTTCTTCGGCGCAAACCTGCCGAACATGCTCAAGGGCCTCGCCAACGTCACCGGTGAGGGCGCCTACATCAACGCCTATGGATGTGATTTCAATCCGTACGCCTTCTTCCCCGGCCTCAATGACGTGACCCCGATCATCGTCGACGCGGCCACCCCGGGGAACACGGCGCAGCACACTCCGAAATGTAGGAACCGGACCGATGGCTGACGCAGCTGATTCGAAGATTGAGCGCAAGTACCGCGGGCTGCCCCGAAAGAAGACGCTCGAGGATCTCAACCGGACCATGATGGGGCTGGTCGCTCTGGGCCTGCTGGCAGTTCTGCTGGCGACCCTGGTGATCATCACCAAGGTGGGCCCGGGCTACCGCCACTACTCCGCGCAGTTCATCCAGGCCGCCGCGCTATTGCCGGATAACCCCGTCACCATCGCCGGCATCCCGGTCGGAACGGTCACCGGGATGAAGTTGGCCGGCGACCACGTGGTCGTCGACATGAGAATTCGGGACGACGTCGAACTCGGCAAGGACTCGCGGGCCATCATCATGGTCACCACCATCCTGGGGTCGCGGTACCTGGCGCTGCACCCCGGCGGTGGGGGTCCACTCGAGAACAACACGATCGACCTCAACCACACCGAGGTTCCCTACGACCTGCAACAGGCCCTGCAGGATGTGGCCGTCAACTACGGTGAGGTCGACACCGAGCAATTGGCGAGTGCGGTCGAGGCGCTGGGCAGGCAGATCGAGACGCTGCCCCCGATGATCCCCAAGGCGATGGACAACCTGCAGAAGCTTTCTACGGTGATGGCTGACCGTC
>SYAA01000293.1 GCA_005789055.1 Actinomycetota bacterium | reverse complement strand
GGGCGCCACGGCGCTCCGCGCGACGGTAGGGACAGCGGTGAGCATCGAGGTCTCGAACGAATCAGGTCTGGACGTATCCGAAGAGGAACTCATCAGCGTCGCCCGCTTCGTCATCCGCGAGATGAAGGTCAACCCGGTGGCCGAACTGTCGATGGTTTTGCTGGATACCGATGCGATGGCCGATCTGCACATGCGGTGGATGGACCTACCCGGTCCCACCGACGTGATGAGCTTCCCGATGGACGAACTCGAACCCGGTGGTCGCCCCGACGCTGCTGAACCGGGACAGGCGATGCTCGGCGACATCGTGCTGTGCCCGCAGTTCGCGGCGTCGCAAGCCGCGACGGCCGGCCACAGCCTCGGCCACGAGCTGGCACTGCTGACCGTGCACGGGGTGCTGCATCTGTTGGGTTTCGACCATGCCGAACCCGACGAGGAGAAGGAGATGTTTGCCTTGCAGCGCCGACTCCTCGAGGGGTGGGTCGCCGCGCAGGTTGCGGCCTACCACCAGGAACGCCAGAGCGAGAAGGACCGGCGACTGCTCGATAAATCGCGGTATTTCGACCAATCGTGACCGGCCTGGCACCGCTTGTCGGTTTATTCGCACTGATCGCCGCCGGCGGCTTGTTCGCCGCGGTCGATGCCGCGATCAACACGGTGTCCATCGCCCGCGTTGAAGAGCTGGTGCGCAACGAGAGACCGGGTGCTCTGCGTCTGGTCCGGTTGCTTCGTGAGCGACCTCGCTACATCAATCTTGTTGTGCTACTGCGGATTACCTGCGAAGTGAGTGCCACCGTCCTGTTGGTGGCCTATATCTCCGACGACTTCGGGATGACCTGGGGGCTGGTCGCGGCGGCAGCGATCATGACGGTGATCAACTTCGTCGTGATGGGAGTCGGGCCGCGCACGCTCGGCCGACAGAACGCGTACTCGATTGCGCTGTTTGCCGCGCTGCCGTTGCAGTTCATCTCCGTTCTGCTGACCCCGATCAGCCGACTGCTGGTGTTGCTCGGCAACGCGCTGACCCCCGGCCGCGGTTTCAGCAATGGGCCGTTCTCCTCCGAGATCGAACTGCGCGAAGTGGTGGATCTGGCCCAGCAACGTGGTGTCGTGGCCGACGACGAGCGTCGGATGATCCAGTCGGTATTCGAACTCGGCGACACCCCGGCGCGCGAGGTGATGGTGCCGCGAACGGAGATGGTGTGGATCGAAAGCGGTAAGACGGCCGGGCAGGCGACGTCGCTCGCCGTTCGCAGTGGGCACTCCCGAATTCCGGTGACCGGCGAGAACGTCGACGACATCGTCGGCGTCGTCTACCTCAAGGACCTCGTCGGAAGGACCTATCACTCCGACGACGCCAGTCGCGGCGTCAAGGTCCTCGACGTGATGCGCCCCGCGGTATTCATACCGGATTCCAAACCGCTCGATGATCTGCTGCGCGAGATGCAGCGTGACCGGATCCACATGGCGTTGCTGGTCGACGAGTACGGCGCGACCGCGGGTCTGGTCACCATCGAGGACGTGCTCGAGGAGATTGTCGGCGAGATCGCCGACGAGTACGACACCGATGAAGTGGCTCCGGTGGAAGACCTGGGCGACAACACGTTCCGGGTGTCGGCGCGATTACCCATTGAAGATATCGGTGAGTTGTACGACATCGAGTTCGATGCCGACCTCGAGGTCGACACGGTGGGGGGCTTGCTGGCGCTGGAACTGGGGCGGGTTCCGCTCCCAGGCGCCGAGGTGGTGTCGCACGGGCTGAGGCTGCTGGCCGAGGGCGGTCCCGACCAGCGTGGTCGGATGCGTATCGGCACTGTCCTGCTCAGCCCGGCCCCACCAGATGCCGACCCCGCAGATGGCTGAGTTCCGGTCTGGTTTCGTCTGTCTGGTCGGGCGGCCCAATACCGGTAAGTCGACGTTGACCAACGCACTGGTCGGCAGCAAGGTGGCGATCACCTCCAGCCGGCCGCAGACCACCCGGCACACCATTCGAGGCATCGTTCACCGCCCGGAGTTTCAGATCATCCTTGTCGATACCCCGGGACTGCACCGGCCCCGCACCCTGCTCGGTAAGCGGCTCAATGAGCTGGTGCGTGGGACGTATTCGGAGGTCGATGTGATCGGCCTGTGCATCCCCGCCGATGAGACGATCGGCCCGGGGGACCGGTGGATCTACGAGCAGATCCGCACGGTCGCGCCGAAGACCACCCTGGTGGTCGTCGTGACCAAGATGGACAAGGTCTCCAAGGACCGCCTGGCCGCCCAGTTGATGACGGTCGACGAACTTGTGGGTGCCCACGCCGCGGCCATCATCCCGGTGTCGGCCACCACCGGCGAGCAGGTGAACGAGCTGATCGCCGTGCTGGTCGACCAGCTGTCCCCGGGGCCGGCGTTCTATCCCGACGGAGAGCTGACCGACGAGCCCGAAGAGGTGCTGATGGCCGAGCTGATCCGGGAGGCAGCCCTAGAAGGCGTGCGCGATGAGCTACCGCACTCGTTGGCGGTGGTGATCGACGAGGTGAGTGTCCGCCAGAACCGCTCGGCCGAGCAGGGCGACCTCACCGATGTGCGCGCCATCCTCTACGTCGAGCGTCCCAGTCAAAAGGGGATCGTCATCGGCCGGGGCGGTGCCCGGCTCAAAGAGGTGGGCAGCAACGCGCGGCGCCAGATCGAGAAGCTGCTGGGCACTCAGATATATCTCGAACTGCGGGTCAAGGTCGCCAAGGACTGGCAGCAAGATCCGAAACTACTCGGCCGGCTAGGTTTCTGAGCACACCGGCGCGGGGCGACCACGATGACCGGCGGTGGTGACAGACTGACCGGATGCGGCTTTATCGGGATCGGGCGGTTGTGCTGCGCCAGCACAAGCTCGGTGAGGCCGATCGCATCGTCACCCTGCTGACCCGCGACCACGGCCTGGTTCGCGCGGTCGCCAAGGGTGTGCGCCGAACCCGCAGCAAGTTCGGCTCCCGACTGGAGCCGTTCGCCCACATCGACGTCCAGCTTCACCCGGGGCGCAACCTCGACATCGTCACGCAGGTGGTCTGCATCGACGCCTTTGCCACCGACATCGTCAGCGACTACGGCAGGTACACCAGTGCGTGCGCCGTCCTGGAAACCGCCGAGCGGCTCGCCGGCGAGGAGCGCGCCCCGGCCCCGGAGCTGCATCGGCTCACGATCGGCGCGTTGCGGGCGGTCGCCGACGGCGCGCGTCCTCGCGAGCTGGTTCTTGATGCCTACCTGCTGCGCGCCATGGGCATCGCCGGCTGGGCGCCGTCGCTGATCGAGTGCGCCCGCTGCGCCGAGCCCGGCCCGCACCGCGCCTTCCATATCGCCGCTGGTGGCAGCGTATGCATGCACTGTCGTCCGGCTGGATCGACCACCCCGCCGCAGGCGGTGCTCGATCTCATGGCTGCGCTGCACGACGGCGACTGGGCTGCCGCCGAATCCTCATCGACGGCGCATCGCAGCCACGCCAGCGGATTGGTCGCCGCACACCTGCAATGGCACCTCGAACGTCAGCTGCGGACGTTGCCACTGGTGGAACGGGTCTACTCGCGGCCCGCTACCCAAGTTCCGGAGATCTTCAGGCAGGATGAGGCACATGGCGACGGACCGGGTGGCCAGCTCCTGGCGGGGGGCTGAGCGCAGGCGCAGGGAGCGGTTTCCGCAGCTGCCTCCGCCGCCCGAGGACTACCCGGTATTCCCGGACACCTCGGCCTGGCCGGTGGTATTCCCCGAATTGCCCCCGGCGCCCGATGGCGGTCCGCGCCGGCCTCCCCAGCACGTCTCCAAGGCGGTCCCGCCGGCGATCCCCGCCGACCAGCTTCCCCGACACGTGGCCGTCGTCATGGACGGCAACGGACGATGGGCAACCGGCCGCGGCCTGAGCCGCACCGAAGGCCACAAGATGGGTGAGGCGGTCCTTATCGACGTCACCTGCGGCGCAATCGAATTGGGAATCAAACACCTTTCGGTTTATGCGTTCTCCACCGAGAACTGGAAGCGCAGCACCGACGAGGTCCGATTCCTGATGGGCTTCAACCGCGAGGTGGTGTGCCGACGGCGG
>SYAA01000292.1 GCA_005789055.1 Actinomycetota bacterium | reverse complement strand
GACCGACGTGATGCGACTGATCGCCTACACCTCGATCAGCCACTTCGGCTTCATCATCCTGGGCATCTTCGTGATGACGAGCCAGGGGCAGTCGGGGTCGACGCTCTACATGGTCAATCACGGCATCTCCACGGCCGCCCTGTTCCTGATCGCGGGCTTCCTGGTCAGCCGACGCGGCAGCCGGGCGATCGCGGACTACGGCGGCGTCCAGAAAGTTGCGCCGGTACTGGCCGGAACCTTCCTGGTGGCCGGATTGGCCAGCCTGGCGATGCCCGGCATGGGGCCCTTCGTATCCGAGCTGCTGGTGCTTCTCGGCACCTACACCCGCTACCCGGCGTTCGCGGTGATCGCCGCACTGTCCCTGGTGCTCTCCGCGGTCTACGTGCTGTGGGCCTATCAGCGGATGATGACCGGACCGGTCACCGCCGGCAATGAGACGCTGCCCGATCTGCGGCCCCGTGAATTACTGGTGGTCGCTCCGCTGATCGCACTGCTCATCGGACTCGGCATCTACCCCAAGATCGCCCTCGACGTCATCAACCCGGCGGTCGACGACACGCTGTCATCGATCCACCAGTCCGACCCCGCCCCCGAACTGACGGCGGAAGGATCACGATGACCACACCGAGTATTGAATACGCCGTGCTGTCGCCGATGCTGATCGTGTTCATCGTCGCGGTAGCCGGTGTGCTGGTGGAGGCCTTCGCGTCGCACCGGAGCAGGTACGGCATCCAGGTCACGCTCGCCCTGGTCGGGTTGGTCGCGGCATTCGTCGCCGTGGTGCGCAACTACAGCACCATCGGCCCCGGCGCCGGGCAGCTCGCGGCCGTGGGAGCAGTCGCCGTCGACCGGCCCGCCCTGCTGTTGCAGGGCGCCATCGTGGGGTTCGCGATCATCGGCGTGCTGTTGATCGCCGAACGTCGCCGCGAACCCAATCCGGACGGTTCGGGTCCGTCGCGGTGGGTCGCAGCGGGCCTGGACGCGTTCACCCCGCAGGCATCCTCGATTCCGGGCAGCCTCGCCGAGAAGACGGCCATCAAGGCCGGGATCGCCCAGACCGAGGTGTTCCCGCTGACCATGTTCGCCGTCGGCGGCATGATGCTGTTCCCGGCTGCCGACGATCTGCTCACCATGTTCATCGCACTCGAGGTGTTCTCGCTGCCGCTGTACCTGATGTGCGGCCTGGCCCGGCACCCGCGACTGCTCTCCCAGGAGGCGTCGCTGAAATACTTTCTGCTGGGGGCGTTCTCGTCGGCGTTCTTCCTCTACGGCATGGCGCTGCTGTACGGCTTCGCCGGCACTCTGAGCCTCACCGGTATCGCTGAATCGATCGGATCCGGGTCGATCGCATCCGGGTCGCAGAACACCACACTGGCCCTCCTCGGGACCGCCCTGGTGACCGTCGCCCTGCTGTTCAAGGTCGGCGCGGTGCCGTTCGGAGCGTGGGTACCCGATGTGTATCAGGGCGCGCCCACCCCCATCGTCGCGTTCATGGCGGCCGCCACCAAGGCCGCCGCGTTCGGCGCACTGCTGCGCCTGCTCTACGTCGCCGTGCCGGCGCTCAAGGACCAGTGGCGGCCGATGCTGTGGGCCATCGCGATCCTGACCATGGTCGTCGGGACGGTGGCCGCGATCACCCAGCGCGACGTCAAGCGCATGCTCGGCTACTCGGCGGTGGCGCACACCGGCTTCATCCTGGCCGGAGTGGCGGCCGCCAATGACGCCGGTCTGACCGGAACGCTGTTCTATCTGGTGGCCTACGGGTTCAGCACGCTGGGCGCGTTCGCCTTCGTGGGCATGGTTCGCGGCCGCGACGGTACCGAGGAGACCGACATGACCCGCTGGGCCGGCCTGGGCCGGCGCCACCCCGTCGCCGGCGCGGCGTTCGCGCTGCTCATGCTGTCCTTCGCCGGCATTCCGTTGACCAGTGGCTTCGTCAGCAAGTTCGCCGTCTTCAAAGCCGCCGCCGAGGGCGGTGCGCTGCCCTTGGTGGTGGTCGGTGTAATTGCCAGTGGGATCGCCGCCTACTTCTACGTGCGGGTCATCGTGGCGATGTTCTTCAGCGACTCACCGGCGGACGCACCGGCATTGGCACCGGCCGGGCCGGTCAGCATCGCGATCGTGGGCCTGACACTGCTCATCACATTCCTCCTCGGCACCATGCCGCAGCCGCTGCTCGATCTCGCCGACCATGCGGCGCGGTTTCTGACCTCGTGACGGTTTCCGCGGTAGTCGGGCCAAGACGTTCCGCGCCAGTCCGCGATATGGCACCGTTATACCGGCGTTTGCTTCACCGACACCTGACTTCCCGTCTGCTTCATCGATCATCCCCACCCGTCTCCACTTTTCTCAGTAAGGACTGAATCCCCTTGGTCGAACAGCCTTCCGTTGATGTCGGGCGCCTCCAGCGCTCGGGCCGCGATCTCACGACGATTCCCGCGGTGCTGCCGGACTGGCTGTCGAGCGTGATGGCTTCCGGCGTGCGGCCGCAGGTGAGCGTCGAAAGCGGCGTCGACTCCAACGGGATGTCCTCGGAGACCATCATCCTGACCGGACGCTGGGAGCAGGACGGCAAACACGTCGAAGAGAAATGGGTAGCGCGGGTCGCGCCGACGGCGCAGGACGTCCCGGTGTTCATCGACTACCGGATGGACCACCAGTTCGACGTAATCCGGTTGGTGGGCGAACTGACCGACGTTCCGGTGCCGCAGGTGCGGTGGATCGAACCGACCGGCGACCTGCTCGGCAGCCCGTTCTTCCTGATGGACCTTGTCGAGGGCATCGTGCCGCCCGACGTCATGCCCTACACCTTCGGCGGCAACTGGTTCGCCGATGCACCCGCGGCCAAACAGCGCGAACTGCAAGACGCAACCGTCGAGGTGCTGGCCAAGCTGCACGCGATTCCCGACGCCTCCGGGACTTTCGGGTTCCTGGCCGACTCCGACCCGCCTGGTGACACCCCGCTTCGCCGCCGGCTGAACTGGCTTACCGCGTGGTACGAGTTCGCCGTGCCCGATATCGGCCGCTCAGAGTTGGTCGAGACGGCGCTGGGGTGGCTCGAGGACAACTTCCCCGCCGACGTGGCGGCGGGCGAACCGGTACTGTCCTGGGGCGACGCGCGCATCGGCAACGTTCTCTATCGCGACTACCGGCCGGTGGCCGTGCTCGACTGGGAGATGGCGACCCTCGGACCACGCGAACTCGACGTGTCGTGGATCATTTTCGCGCACATGGTCTTCCAGGAACTCGGCGGCCTGGCCGGGCTGCCTGGCCTCCCCGATGTGATGCGCGAGGAGGACGTCCGCGCCACCTACCGCACGCTCACCGGGGTCGAATTGGGCGACCTGCGTTGGTTTTACGTCTATTCCGCGGTGATCTGGTGCTGCGTCTTCATGCGGACCGGGGCACGGCGCGTGCACTTCGGCGAGATTGAGAGGCCCGAGGACGTCGAGTCGATGTTCTATCACGGGGGGCTGTTGAAACGATTGATTGAGGAGACTGCCTGATGCTCGGACCACTTGACGAATACCCGGTGCACCAGGTGCCCCAGCCGATCGCCTGGCCGGGATCTTCGGATCGCAACTTCTATGACCGCTCCTACTTCAACGCCCATGACCGCACCGGCGGGATCTTTCTCATCACCGGGATCGGCTACTACCCCAACCTCGCGGTCAAAGATGCCTTCGTGTTGGTTGCGCGCCGCGGCGGCGGCAAGTACGGCGGCGACACCCACCAGCAGACCGCCGTGCATCTGTCCGACGCCATCGACCACAACCGGTTGCATCAGCACGTCAACGGATACCGCGTCGAGGTCATCGATCCGCTGCAGACCTTGCGGATCGTCATGGAGGAGACCGAGGGCGTCGAGCTCGATCTCACCTGGCAGGGCCTTTTCCCGGTGGTTCAGGAGCAGCGCCATGTGCTCCGGGCGGGCAACCGCGTGACACTGGACGCCCAGCGCTTCGCCCAATTGGGTTCCTGGAGCGGACATCTGGTTGTCGACGGCCACGAGATCGCCGTGGACCCCGCGACCTGGATCGGTACCCGCGACCGGTCCTGGGGCATCCGTCCGGTCGGCGAAGCCGATCCCGCCGGCCGTCCCGCCGATCCCCCGTTCGAGGGCATGTGGTGGCTCTACGTGCCGATGGCGTTCGACGACTTCGCGGTCGTCATGATCATCCAGGAGGACCCCAGCGGGTTCCGATCGCTCAACGACTGCACCCGGATCTGGCGTGACGGCCGGGTGGAGCAGTTGGGTTGGCCTCGGGTGAAAATCCACTACCGTTCGGGAACCCGGATTCCCGTCGGCGCCACCATCGACGCCACCGATGCCACCGGGGCACCCGTGCGGTTCGAGATCGAATCCAAACTTCCGGTTCCCATCCATGTCGGCGGCGGCTACGGCGGCGACTCCGATTGGATCCACGGCGTGTGGAAGGGCGAGAAGTTCACCGAACGGCTCACCTACGAGATGACCGACCCGTCCATCGTCGGTCGCAGCGGCTTCGGAGTGATCGACCACGTCGGGCGCGCGATCTGCTACGACGATTCCTCGGCGCTGCTGGAGGGCTGGGGACTCTTCGAGCACGGGGCACTGGGTCGCCACGACCCGTCCGGCTTCGCCGACTGGCTGACCGTCGCACCCTGACGCCTGAAGCCGCCGACCGTCGCGCTGGCGCCACGCTCGCCGCCGAGCGTCGCGCTGGCGGCACGCTCGGCGGTTAGTCGGCGCGCAACTCGTCGACGATCGCCGCCAATGCATCGGTCGGGATCGGCCCGGGCTGGTAAAGGCAGACAGTGTCGGCCATGCCCTCGGCGGCCGCGATCCGCTCGCGAATGTGCACGGCGATCTGCGCCGGCGTACCGCAGGCGGCGATGGTGTGCAACACCTCGTCGGTGATCAGCCCGGCCATGTCATCCCACCGGCCCTGCTTGGACAACGCGTTGAGTTCCGGCTGCAAATCGCCCCAGCCGTGGACGTCGAGCACCGGGCGATAGGCGGGGGTGGATCCGTAGAAGGACAGCAGGCGGCGGGTCGCGTCGTGATCGGCTCCGGCCGAGACGATGACTTCGGGTACGAGTGCGAAATCGGCGGGCCCGGCCCGCACCGCGAGACCCCTGCGCACCGCCGGCATCGTCAGTTCTTTGAGGAACCGGCTGGAGGAGAACGGCATCACCAGCAGTCCGTCGGCGACTTCCGCGGTCGCCCGGGTCAGTTGCGGGCCGAGCGCGCCGACGTAGATCGGCGGCGGCCCGAAGGGATTCGGCCCGGGATTGAACGTCGGCGTCATCAGGGTGTGCCGGTAAAACTCGCCCCGAAAATCCAGTCGTTCGCCGGTCTGCCAGGTCGCGAAGATCGCCCGCAGCGCCCCGACGAGCTCCCGCATCCGGCCCACCGGCCGCTCAAACTCGGCGCCGTATCGCTTCTCGATCTGGGTCCGAATCTGCGTGCCCAGCCCGAGGGTGAACCGGCCACCGGAGAGCAACTGGTGATCGTAGGCCTGGTGAGCCAGCTGGATCGGGTTGCGCGGGAAGGCGATGGCGACGTTGGTCATCAGATCCAGGCCGCCGACGCACGTCGCCAGGGTCAGCGGGGCGAATACGTCGTGCGGGCCCTCGAAGGTGAACACCCCCGATGCTCCCGCTTCCCGCAACGCGCGGGCGCGGTCGATCGCGTCGGTGGGCCCGAACAGGGCGGTGAGGACTTTCACAGCGCCTTCACCATAGACGTGACCACGGTCGGTGTCGGAGTCGGCCAGACTGTAGCCATGGCGCATGACGTGATCGTGATCGGGGCGGGCCTGGCCGGGCTGACGGCGGCGCGCGAACTCACCCGGGGCGGCTTCGACGCGGTGGTGCTCGAGGGCCGTGACCGGGTGGGCGGACGGACCAACTCCGCGATGCTGGCCGGCGTACCGGTGGATCTGGGCGCATCGTTCGTTGGACCCACCCAGGATGCGGTGCTCAAGCTGGCCGCCGATCTCGGCGCGGACACCACACCCACCTTCAACGACGGCGCCAACCTCATTCGGTGGCGCGGCAAGGTGCGGTCCTACCGCGGCACCATCCCCAAACTGGGACTACTCGGCGTGCTCGACATCGGCCGCATCCAGTGGCAGTTCGCCCGTATCGCACGCGGAGTCGACGTCACCGAGCCGTGGTCGGCGCCCGCGGCGGCGAAGCTGGACGCGATGAGCCTCGGCGGCTGGCTGCGCTCAATCGGCGCCTCGCCGGGCTCCCGGGACCTGATGGCAATCATGTCGCGAGTCACCTGGGGCGCGGAGCCCGACGAGGTGTCGATGCTGCATGCGGTGCGCTACGTCAACGCCGCCGGTGGACTGGATCGCATGCTCGACGTCGTCGGCGGCGCCCAACAGGATCACTTCCCCGCCGGCAGTCACCAGATGTCCACCACGATGGCCGCCGAACTCGGCCCGCGGGTGCGGCTGAATGCCGCCGTCACCCGGATCGAGTGGTCCGACGACGCGGTGGCGGTGATGTCGTCGGCCGGCGTCACCGAGGCTCGGCGTGCCATTGTGGCGATACCCCCGGCGCACCGCCTCGATGTCGACATCGCACCCGCACCACCTATCGCCTACCAGCAGCTT